>NZ_CALETC010000179.1:0-38856 GCF_937920065.1 Acetomicrobium mobile | reverse complement strand
GATATGATAGTGAGTAATCCGCCCTATATTCCAACAAAAGAGATTTCATGCTTGATGCCTGAGGTGAAATGCTATGAGCCATTACGTGCGCTTGATGGAGGGTATGATGGAATGCGTTGGTATAGATTGCTCTTTGAAAAGGCGCCTCTATGGCTGAAGGAGGGCGGGTGGCTGTTGGTCGAATCAGGCGGCAAAGAGCAAACTGATGCGATTATATCCATGACACATCAATCTTTTAAGCTCCATGAAGTGAAAAGCTTGAATGGCGGGGTGAGCATCGTCATTTGGGAATATGACAAAAACTGTCCGCTGTAATGCATACCTATCGTAGGAGGTGTTATTGTGGAAAAACACGAGCTTGTAATAATTGGAGCCGGACCGGCAGGATTAACTGCTGCTATATACGGCAGGAGAGCTGGACTTGATGTCTTGGTCCTAGAAAAGGGCATTCCTGGAGGACAAATTACCTCCACGGCCGAGATCGAAAATTGGCCAGGCATACCTATGATAAGCGGAGAGGAGCTGGCTCGTGCTTTTAGGGAACATGCTGAAAAGTTTTCACCTAAGTTTATGGAAGCGGATGTCAAAGAAATTTCCATCGAAGCGGGAAAAAAATTGATAATCACCGATAAAGGTAGTATAGAAGCAGAAGCTGTCATTGTAGCTACCGGGGCCAGCTTTAGGAAACTTGGCTGTCCAGGCGAAGCCGAGTTTACGGGACGAGGCGTTAGTTACTGTGCTGTATGCGATGGAGCCTTCTTTGAAGATCAGGTTATTGCTGTTGTTGGCGGTGGCAACACTGCTGTCGAAGAGGCAGATTACCTTACAAGATTTGCTTCTAAGGTGTACATAATTCATCGACGTGATTCTTTGCGCGCAGATAGGGCTGTTGCGGAAAAGGCGATGTCTAACCCCAAGATAGAACCTGTCTGGAATTCAGTCGTTGAGAAGATAGATGGCGAAGATATGGTCGAGAAGGTCGTAATAAAAAACGTGAAGACGGGCGAAATTAGCGAACTACCTGTGGCTGGAGTTTTTGTTTTCGTTGGTATGGATCCCAACAGCGAGTTTGTGAAAGATTTGGTAGAAACAAAAGACGGCGGATGGATAGTAACTGACGAGAAGCTCGAGACTTCTGTTGAGGGAATCTTTGCTGCAGGTGATGTACGGGATAAATTTTTAAGACAGGTAGTGACGGCTGCCGGAGATGGCGCTACTGCTGCCATGTCGGCATACGCTTATATCTCTGAACAACTGCATTTGCAAAAGGTGCTTTTTGAGCCAGAAAAGGTGGTCTCTTTCTTATATTCCAGCATAGAACCGCAACAGATTAAATTGGCAACCGAAATTGAGAAAAAATATCCTAAAAAAATACTACTCGTTGACGGCTACAAAAATAAAAGGATGTGCGAGAAGCTAGGCATAAGCGAGCTTCCGCAAGCCGTGGTTTTAAACAAGGGTTCCTTAATTTGCTCGAAGAAGATTTCAAGCGTTCAGGAAATAGAGGAGTTGGTATAATTTCCTTAATCGAGTGTCACGGGGCCTATCTTTGAAGGTGGGCCCATTTATTTTAGCTTGCTTTCAAGAAGAGGTGAACATATTGGACAAAACGGTTATGACCGTTACCATGAACCCCGCCATAGACATTCAATATGTCGTTCCCGACTTTAGTCCCGGCAGGTGGTTTCAGGCTTCAGAAGTCGACAGGTCCGCTGGCGGCAAGGGAGTAAATGTGTCCATAATTTTACAGCAGTTGGGGTATGAAAGTGCGGCTATGGGATTTCTAGCCGGTTTTTGCGGAGAGTATGTGCGCGATACATTGAGGCGTCTCAAACTAACGACCAATTTTGTAAATGTCATAGGTGAATCTAGGACGAATGTCTACATTGTGGATGAGGTTGGACGCATCGAAACAGGTGTAACAGAACCGGGCCCTTACATTTCCGATGAGTCGTTGGGCAGATTTATGAAAAATTACGAGCGAATGTTGAGCCGTGCGCGGTTGGTTTACCTAGGAGGGTCTCTACCCCCCGGAGTGCCGCAAGATGCCTATAAAGATTTAATACTGCATTGTGAAGAGGCGAAGGTTCCGGTATTCATAGATGCTTCAGGCCCTGCGTTGACCGCCGCATTAGAAGCGCGTCCCATGGTTGTAAAATTCAATCACCGCTTTTTACTTTCCACCCTTGGCTACCCCATGGGCTCTCTTGATGATATCCTAAACTTTGTATCCAAAATTCATGACAACGGAATAGAATGGTCTGTGACCACCTATGGAACGGTGGGCAACATATTTTATACACCTCAAGGGATTTATCTTGTGGATATTGGCAGAGAGGAAAAAGAGCAAATGGTATCCCTTCTTGCCATCGATGATGCGCTAATGGCGGGATTGGCGGTGGCATTGCTCGAAGAAATGGATGTGGAACTAGCCGTTCGTTTTGCTCAGGCTTGCGCTTTAGAGGATACACTTCACGTTAGAAAGGGGATTCGTGGCAGAAGCATGGTTGAATCGCTGGTACCAAAAATCATGGTAGAAAAGTTGACCTAAAGGGGTGTTTTGATGATAATTGGATGTCTTATGGATAGAGACCTGACATTGCTCGGTGAAGACGGATTCTGCGTTAGCATAGCGAATCAAGCAGGTATAATAGAATATATGATGGATGGATAATAATGCCTAAGATACTTTTCGTTTGTGCTGGCAATACCTGTAGAAGTCCGATGGCAGAAGCGCTAATGAAGAAAGCCTTGAAATTAAAGGGGATTGAAGGTTGGTCCCTTTCTTCAGCAGGACTTATGGCTATACCTGGCATTCCGGCTAGTGAAAACGCGAAAAAGGTGTTATTAGAGGAATACGGTTTGGATATTGAAGATCATTCTTCCAAAGCCATTGAACTTAGTTTGGTGGCAGAGCATGATTACGTAATTGCTATGACCTTAAGACATGCTCAATGGCTGGCATCGAGGTTTAATCAATATAAAAATAAGATTTATTTCATCGGAGAGTTGGTCTCAAAGGAGGCAAGAGATGCCATTGAGGAGTACTTAAATGCACAAGATCCCTACTCTACTTATTATATGAGGTTGTATGAGGAAAAGATAAAGCCTTACGAAATTGAAGACCCCTATGGTAGCGATATAGATGAATATAGAAAGGCTGCTCGGAAACTATGGCAATATTGCTGTCGCATCGCAGATCTCATAAAAGACGGCAATTTCCCCACAAAGTCTTAGCCGTTAGAAGCTAACATTTTCCGCTAAACAGCCGATTACAAACTGTAGGGGGTGTTGTAGAAATGCTGATAAGCGGAAACGAAGCGCAAATGACCTATAAAGTAAACCAAATTCGAACAGCCAGCAAAGACCAGTTGCTTCTTATGATCTACGATATAGGCATAAGTGCTACAAAAATAGCTAAGAATGCTGTCAAGGATGAAAATAACGAGATGGCCAATAAGGAACTACAGAGGGCGCAGGCAGCACTGCGAGAATTGATGAACGCCCTCGACGTAAGCGCTGGGGAGTGGGCAAATACATTGATGTCTTTGTACGAGTTTATGCATGAACAACTGGTCAAGGCCAATGTCAGCAAGGACCCGGATTTGATCGAAAGTGTTAAATTGATGCTCGAGGAATTGCGTGCAGTTTGGCAGGAGGCAATTGAAAAAAGTCGCGTAGAGAGCTTCGCCCAAGAGGAAATGGATCATGGCGAAGTTAGGCCGCAGGGGGGTTTTGATTTTGCAGGTTAATGTTGACAATATCAAGGGTCTTGCCGAAAAGGAACAAAAGTTATACCGTGATTTAATATCTTTGGTAGATGAGGAAATGGAGCATGCTCGTGCGGGCAATACTATGGCTTTAATGGATGTTTTAAAAAGAAAACAAGCCGTAATTTCTTGTCAAGAAGCCCTGCAGGATAAATGGCTAGAATTTGCAGCTTCAATGGGCATCAGTTCTTCCCGGGAGACCGTAGAATTTTGGGATGCCCTTGCAGCTAGATTGGGCAAAGAAGGCTCTAAGGACGTTATTGAAAAGATAATCGAAATTAGAAAAATGGCTGCGGAGATATTGGAGAAGGAATATGAGGTCCAAAAAGAACTTGAAAGTCACCTAGCGAAACTGCGATCAAATTTATTGAAGCTGAACGATGGCATGCGAGCATTTAAAGCCTATATGAGTTAAAATGCTACGCAGGTTAGAGAATAGGATAAATAAAACAGGAAGTGATTGAGGTCTGAGGCGAGTAGTTTCGTTTTTATGCATAATAATGGTTATCTTATACACCCCCATAATGACATATGCCCAAGAGGACGACTCTAAAGAGATTGCTTTAGGTCGCAAAGTTGCCGAGCAGGTAGAAAGGACCTGGGAAAGGGTTACAGATCCGACGATAACGGCGAGGCTAAATATGATCTTGACCCACTTTAGGCCCCATTTAGATCGTGACCTACCCTATGAGGTTAGAGCGATAAAGGATGACGAGATTCCTAATGCCTTTTCTCTTCCGGGTGGAATAGTTTACTTTACTACTGGCATGATTCAGCTTGCCGAAAGCGATTCGGAATTGGCAGGGGTCATGGCCCATGAGCTTGCCCATACCGAAAAAAAACATGTAATGATACAGGTAGCCAGAAATCAGAAGCTCTCGCTTTTGGGCTTGGGAATCATAGTGGCTACGGGGGGACAAGCTGCTGCCGTCCTTTTGACAAATGTTGCACAGGTAGCGATAATGAATTCTTACAGTCGCGATCTGGAGGAAGAAGCCGATATGGTGGGATTGGACCTCCTAATAAAGGCTGGTTATCCGCCATCGGCGATGATCACATTACTGGAGCGTCTTGCGGAAGAGGAACTTAAAAGGCCGTACTTTGAGCCCGGAATTTACCAGAGCCACCCTAAATTGAAGGATAGAATAGCTTACCTAAAAAGCACAATAATGACAAAGGGATTGGCCCTAAATCGCAAGGAAGTGCTGGGCCTGCTAAGAGTTGAGGTTACCGAGGAGGACAATTTTTGCCTTCTTGCTATAGACGAGGAAGTTATATTGAAGTTAAAGAGCAACCCAGATACGGTTGCTGTATTAACCCATATGGCGGCAGGACTCAATAAGGCTTTAAAGTTGGAACTTGAGCCTTATGAGGTAAGGATAATAAACGTTGGAGAAGAATCCTTTTTCTGCGTTGGACCTGATAGGATCATTTCTCAAAAAGATTTACCCGCAGGAGCTCCCTCCCTTGAGGAAATTCGAGATAAAATATTATTGGCCCTCGAAAAGGCAAGACAGAAACATACCTTTACGAATTTTATCCGCTGAGGTAAGTTGTAAAAAATATGATGTAGAATGAAATAAGGTTTGAGGATTTCTTAAGGAGGCCTCTAAATGTACATATCCTTGTATAGAAAATACCGACCTGGTCGTTTTGGCGATGTGGTTGGGCAAGATGGCATTGTGAGGATCTTGAGGAACTCCTTGAGGTTGGGGAAAGTGGGACATGCCCTTTTGTTTTCCGGTCCCAGGGGTTGCGGCAAGACGACCGTGGCCAGGATATTTGCGAAAGCGTTAAACTGCCCGAATTCAGCAGGTGGAGAGCCTTGCGATAACTGTGACGTATGTGATTCCATCTCTTTGGGAGAATGTCTTGATGTGATAGAGATTGACGGAGCTTCCAACAGAGGCATAGAGGAAATAAGAAACCTTAAGGCTCAGGTTGGACTAGCTTCCTTCTCTCTCCCCTACAAAGTATACATCATCGATGAAGTTCACATGCTTACTGATGCGGCTTTCAATGCTCTTTTGAAGACATTAGAAGAGCCGCCCAACCGAGTTGTCTTCATATTAGCCACTACCCAACCGGATAAGGTTCCACTCACCATTAGATCTCGCTGCCTTCGCTTTTATTTCAATAAGTTATCTGGCTTTGATATCGCAAAAAGATTGCGTCATGTAGCCGAAATGGAAGGTTTCGATTTCGAGGAAGAAGCCCTATGGGAGTTGGCAAGACAAGCAGACGGGTCGCTGCGCGACGCTTTGACTCTGACCGAGCAGGCTTTAGCCCTACAAGATGGCAAGCTTTCTTTGGACTCGGTGGCGTTTCTTTTAGGCGGCAGCAGGAGCGAAATGGAGAACGTAATACGACTCATGATAAAGGACCCCTCGCAAGGATTTCTGCAAATGAAAAACATTTTAAAGAAGGGGTTAGCGATAGAGAGACTTCTTGAAATTTCCTTTTCCATCTTTCGAGACATGTGGATGTACAAGACCTTTGGAATGGATTTAATCGAAAAACTCGAGTTGTCAGAAAGGGAAATTGGATTTTTAAAAAATGAAGCCCCCCTTTGGGACGATTCGGTTTTATTTTCAGCTATGAAATTGTGCGCTGAACTAAGCCTTCAGGCAAGGTTGGGCGTTAAAGAAGATATCCTTTCCAGCTTGTTTTTCGTGCATGTAGGAAAAACAAAGGACCTATCTGTGATTGAAGCAGGCAAAACCTCGGATCTAGTTAGTGTAAGCACCAAGGGAGCCGAAGTTGTTGTCCAGAGCGGGAGCAAAGATCAAGTGCGGGAAGACATATCTGAACCGTGGCAGAAAGTTATGAAAAAGACGGCGGAGGAAATGTTGCCCCTTTACTGTGCTCTAATACCCTCAAGGGTCGAATACGACGAAAATACGGTGTTGATCGAAATTTCGATGGAACGCAATTTCGATTTTAATCTGTTGAAGTTGCCAAGAAACTTGGCGTATCTATACGATTCAATAAAACAAAATATTATATATACTGATGAACTAGTGATAAAAAGTGGCGATGAGGAAGCAAAATATCCTACAGACCTGGCATTAGAACAAATGGAGCCGGAAGTGGAGGAATTTTTACAAGAGGAATTGCCGCATCCATTGGAAGACGAAGAAAGACAAATTCTAGAAAGCTCAAATGCTGTAGTCACATCTGCCGAGGATCATAAGGCAAGAGAAGATGACGAGGCCCTCCAAAGGATTGCCATGTATCTTAATGGAGATGTTTTGATGTATAAAAAGTGGGACGAAGAAGAAAGTGCAGAAGAAGACGGAGGCGTTGAGATTGAATGATCGATTTGTTCATTTACATGTTCATACGGAGTACAGCCTCTTAGACGGTGCAATAAGGATCAAGGACTTGGTCTCCAGAACAAAGGAATGGGGCATGGACGCTGTAGCGATCACGGACCACGGGGTGATGTTCGGAGCCATCGAGTTTTATTATGAATGCGAAAAAGAGGGCATTAAACCCATAATTGGTTGTGAAGTGTATGTTGACCCCAAGGGGCATACCAGGCGTGAAGGTCAGGGAGGAAACTACCACCTCTTACTTTTGGCGCAAGACAATGATGGTTACAAAAATTTGGTGAAATTGGTCTCAGTGGCTAATATAGAAGGCTTTTACTACAGACCCCGAGTGGACTACGATTTGCTTGCCAGATACTCCAAGGGGTTAATTGCCTCGTCAGCCTGTCTTGCCGGTGAAATTCCTTCGCTTATTTTGGAAAATAGATATGATGAGGCGAAGGAGAAAGCCTTGATTTATCGCGATATATTTGGCGAAGACAATTTCTATCTTGAGATAATGTCCAATGGCATGCGGGAACAGGCCACAGTCAACAAATCCTTGATCGAGCTTTCTCGGGAAACAAACATACCACTACTTGCTACTAACGATGCTCACTATTTGGAAAGCGCTGATGCCGAATGGCATGAAATATTACTCTGCGTGCAAACTAACTCTACTGTTAATTCCAAGAACAGGTTCCAGTTTGGTTCCAAAGAATTCTACCTTCGCTCGCCTCAAGAAATGTGGCAAATATTTGGCAGTGAGTTGCCCGATGCCTTAAAAAATTCGATTGATATAGCAGAAAGATGTAATGTTAAAATCGAGTTTGGACATTATATGTTACCCGAGTATAAGGTCCCTGAGGGAGAGACGCTAGAAAGTTATTTGGCCTTAAAGGCCAGGGAGGGTTTGAATAGACGTTTCAATGGCAGGAGTGTTCCCTTAGAGTATGAAAAACGGATGGGATATGAACTCAACGTAATAACTCAGATGGGGTTTGCCGGATACTTCTTGATAGTCCAAGATTTCATCAATGCTGCTAAGTCCAAGGGGATACCTGTAGGGCCGGGCAGAGGTTCCGCGGCAGGATCTTTGGTGGCCTACGCTTTAAGGATAACGGAAATCGACCCAATCAAATATAATCTTTTGTTTGAGCGTTTTTTAAACCCTGAACGGATTAGCATGCCTGATATAGATACGGATATATCCGATAAGCGTCGCGACGAAGTGATCGATTATGTAGTTGAAAAATATGGTCGGGACAAGGTAGCTCAGATAATAACATTCGATAGAATGAAAAGCAGAGCTGCCGTTAGAGACGTGGGTAGAGCCTTAGACATGCCTTACCCAGAGGTCGACAAGGTGGCAAAATTGATCCCTTTTAATGTTTCTTCGATAGAGGAAGCTTTGGAATTATCACATGAATTGCGAGCAATTTACGATGGAGACAGCGAGGTTAAACGGTTATTGAATTTCGCCAGTCATATCGAGGGAATTGCCCGTCACTGTTCGCAACACGCTGCAGGTGTTGTAATATCACCTGAACCCTTAGTAAATATAGTACCTCTCAAGGCGATTAACGGATCGCAAATAGTGACGCAATACTCCATGGATCCATTGGAAAAACTTGGACTCGTCAAGATGGATTTTTTGGGCTTAAGGACCTTGTCCATGATGGAAGAGACTTTGAGCAATATCTCTAGAAACGGCAAAAAGACGCCCGATATTACCAGGTTGCCCATGGATGACAAGCTCACCTTTGAGATGCTTAAAAAGGGCGATACCATGGGGGTATTCCAACTTGAATCTTCTGGCATGAGACAGCTTTTGAAGAAGTTAAGCCCTGACTCTTTCCAAGACATAATAGCTGTTTTGGCACTTTATAGGCCTGGCCCCCTGGGTAGCGGTATGGTGGACCAATACATAGAAAGAAAGCGTGGAAGGTCCCCTGTAACATATCCTCATCCTGCATTGGAAGACGTGCTCAAAGAGACCTATGGCATCATTCTCTATCAAGAACAGGTCATGCAAATTGCGGCAGAATTAGCAGGCTACAGCTTAGGGCAAGCAGACATCCTTCGCAGGGCAATGGGAAAGAAAAAGGTTGAGGAGATGGAAGAACAAAGGAAAGTCTTCTTAAAGGGGTGTCTGTCAAATAGCGTGAGCGCGGAGAAGGCTAACGAGATATTTGATCTAATTGAATATTTTGCTGGTTATGGCTTCAATAAATCGCACAGTGCTGCGTATGCCATGATAAGCTATCAAACTGCATATCTCAAAGCACATTACCCAGTAGAATTTTTGGCTGCTTTCCTATCAAGCCACATAGGCGCAAAAAAGGAGATTCTTGCCCGATACGTAAGAAACGTCAGGGCTGCTGGAATTAAAGTCCTTCCGCCTGATGTAAACGAGTCCGAGGCCGGCTTTACAGCTGTTGGAAGCGTCATAAGATTCGGCTTAACTGCCGTTGCTAAGGCGGGTTCCGGTGCCGTAGAGGCTATTTTGAAAGCAAGAGAAGAAGGAGGACCTTTCAAATCCCTATGGGACTTTGTATCTAGGATAGATTTGAGGGCCGTAAATAGATCAGTCATTGAAAGTCTAATAGGAGTCGGAGCCTTCGATGGCTTGCATAACAACCGACGTCAAATTTTAGAGTCTCTCCCCATTTTGTTGGAGATGCGTGCTCGTCAAGAAGAGGACAAATATCAACAAAGGTTATTTAGTCTCGAAGCAGATGGATTCTTTAGCGAAGAGCCGGCGTTAGTCGAAGTGGAAGATTTCGAATTTCGCCAAAAGCTTGAATTGGAAAAGGCGGCAGTCGGGTTGTACATATCGGGTCATCCCTTCGAAGCCTATGAGACAAGAGTGCGCAAATACGCTTTTTGTACCCCCTCTGAGCTAGTATACTGGTGTTCTAAAAAGTCACCTTTAATAGGTGGCATTGTTACCGAAGTAACTGAAAGATATACCAAAAAAGGCGACCTTATGGGAATCGTTGAGATAGAAGACTTGGAAGCTAAATTGGAAATCGTTTGTTTTCCCAGGATTTGGAGCAAGGTCAAAGCATTTTGTCAAATGGGCAATGTCATCCTAGTAACGGGTCGTTTGGAGGAAAGAGGAGGCTTGACCGTGATTGCTGAAGACATTGTTTCCTTGGAGATCGCCGAAAGTGAGAACCACCAGATCTTTAGGTTGCGTATTCCCTTTCATCTCTGCAACGAAACGGTTTTGAGGGATTTGCTCAGGACTTGCAAAAGCTATCCAGGAAAGGACCAGGTCCTCGTAGAAGTGTATAATGATAAATTTTCAGCATTCATTTTGTTAAACGGCACTTTGGTGAACACGAGCGATGATTTGATCGAGAAGATTGAGGATAGGATCGGAAGTTTTCTTGAAATCGCGGTTTAGGCTTGAGCCTCACTTTTGAGGCATAGCTTCGCCGTAGATTTTAGGTTTCACGGAGATCATGTGCTAAGTTTGATTTTTTTTGGAGTGATGGATATGAGAAGAGCTAAGATAGTATGTACGTTAGGTCCTGCCTGTAGCGATCGCATGATCCTTAAACTACTGGCTCAAGAAGGCATGGATGTTGCCAGATTAAATTTCAGCCATGGCACATATGAACAACACGGTAAAAACTTAAATTCTGTAAGGGATATAGAAAGCAAATTGGGACGACCCATAGCTACCATGTTAGATACCAAAGGTCCAGAGATAAGAACAGGTTCCCTCGCAGATCACGAACCAGTGATGCTTCATGAGGGCGAGGCTCTTATCTTAACCCCAGAACCCATCGAGGGTGATAAAACTAAGATTTCAATAAGCTACGAGGAGCTACACAAGGATGTTTGGCCAGGGGTAAACATATATGTTGACGATGGTGCTATAGCTCTCGTGGTTGAGGAAGTAAGAGGTCAGGATATAGTATGTAGAGTAGTTGTTGGGGGAGAATTGGGTGAGCATAAGGGAATTAACGTGCCCGATGTAAATCTTTCTGTTCCTCCCTTGACTCAGAAGGATATCGAGGACATCAAGTGGGGTCTCGATCATGAGATGGAATATGTTGCCGTTTCCTTCGTGCGCACCAAAGATGAGATCATCAGTGTAAGACGAATTATAGAGGAACTGAACGGCGATATTAAAATAATCGCCAAAATTGAAACTAAGCAAGCTGTGATAAATTTGGATGAAATCATTTCTATTGTAGACGGAATGATGGTGGCGAGGGGAGACTTAGGAGTGGAGATGCCAATCGAAGAGGTCCCCTTAGCACAAAAAAGAATGATAGATCTTTGCAGGTATCACGGGAAGCCAGTAATAGTAGCTACGCAGATGCTCGAATCGATGATTAGAAATCCAAGACCTACAAGGGCGGAGGCAAGCGATGTTGCCAATGCGGTTTTGGACGGTGCTGATGCCGTGATGTTGTCTGGTGAGACGGCAATAGGGAAATATCCCGTGCTGGCTGTTCGAACCATGAGAGCTATCGTGGAGCGCGTCGAACGAGAATTTCGTACCTGGCAGAGGCCTGCTACAATTCCCATTAAAGCAAAAGGTGTTCCAGATGCGGTGAGCCATGCGGCAGTTTCGATTGCAGAGGAGATGAATGCTGGAGCTATCCTTTCTCTTACTAGCAGCGGAAGTACGGCGAGAATGGTGAGCAAATACAGGCCTTTATCACCCATAATCGCGGCTACAACAAAGATCAAGACCTATCGAGAACTGGCCTTGGTTTGGGGCGTGACTCCGATGCTTCAGCCTGAGATCCCGGTAACTGACGAAGCGGTAGATAAGGCCTTGTCATCGGTCAGAGAAAAGGGTCTTCTACAAGAAGGCGAATTGGCAGTTATAACTGCAGGCGTGCCGATGGGAATTCCAGGTACAACTAATATGATAGAAGTTCATCCTGTTAGCAAGATATTGGTTAGAGGGTTGTCCTTGATTAAAAAAGAAGCCTCGGGCGTTGTTTGTAAGGCCTTAGATTCCGATACGGCCATTGCTACCATGAAGGATGGTTATATATTGGTGGTACGACAGACCGATAAGTCTTACTTACCCGCGATGAGAAAGGCTCAAGCCATCATTGCAGAAGAAGGCGGTCTTACCAGTCATGCGGCCATAGTAGCCTTAGAATTAGGTATTCCCTGTATCGTAAGTGCCGAAGGAGCAACAAGCGTTTTGGAAAACGGCATGGTGGTAACCGTTGATGGTGCAAGGGGCGTTGTATACCAAGGAAACGTAAAGCTCCACTAAGGGCGGTTTTGTTATTTAAAGGAGAAGCAATGAAGTGAATGCGGAATTTGCCCATGACAAAAAAAGCGGTATAATTTCTCGCGATTGTGATTCTTGTCTTCGCGAACCTTTAGTCTCTTGTGATTGGCGACGGATAGACGAGGACATAATGAGGCTGTTTGGCAAAAGCACTGATGTTTCCTCTTTGTTGCGTAGTGCTGTGATAGTCCCATTGTTGCAGATATCGGACAAACTGGCTGTCTTGCTAGTTGAAAAGAGGAAGGACCTTCCCAAACACGGTGGACAGGTTGCCTTTCCGGGAGGAAGGAAAGAACCTTACGATGTTGGGCCAGTGGATACAGCGTTGAGGGAGTTTGCTGAGGAAACTGGATTGCCTTCCGATGTGGTTTGTGTAATGGGCATGTTGGAGCCTGAAGTGACTTATACCACCGGTTACGTTATTGTTCCCATAGTAGGCTTCATAAAAAATGCCGACATATTAAAACAAGTCAGAGTCGATACTAACGAGATAACAAGAATTATCCTTTTCTTTCTGGATGAAGCAAACAGGCAGGACTTCAAAGCAGAAACGCTTACATTAAGTAGCGGGATATCGTTGTTGTACCCGGAATACGAACTGAAAGGCGGGCTTAGGATATGGGGAGCAACGGCTCGCATTTTACTAAAGATACTTGCTTACGCGGAGGATTTTTTCAAGGAGCACTAGGGAGTAAATGGCCTTGATAGGGGCACATGTGTCGATTCGCGGAGGGCTTCATCGGGCGATCGAAAGAGGAGAAAGCTTATCCTGCGAAGCAATACAGATATTTACTAAAAATCAGTTACAGTGGAAGTCGCCACCGCTTAAATTAGAGCATAGCATCGTGTTTTACAAAAAATGGCAAGAAAGCTACGTGAAAGATATAGTAGCGCATGCTTCCTATCTAATTAATCTAGCTTCGGAAGGCGACTTAAGATTTAAGAGTATATCGGCTGCAGTTGATGAGGTGTCAAGGTGTAGAGAATTGGGAATAGGTTGTCTCGTCTTGCATCCCGGCTCTCATGGTGGAGTTGGCCTTGAAAAGGGATTAATGCGCATGGCTGATGCATTGAAGGAAATACTGGCGAGAACAGATGATGCAAAAACTAAAATATTACTCGAAACTACAGCTGGTGAGGGATTCTCTTTAGGAGGGGATTTATCTCATTTTGGAGCTTTGCTCGAGCTGTTGGATGGCAATTCAAGGATTGGCGTTTGCCTTGATACTTGTCATTTGTTTGCGAGCGGATATGAGCTGGCACCTCGTGAAAGTTACGAGCGTTTTCTTTCAATAGTTGATAAATACGTAGGTATTGATAGGGTCGGATGTTGGCATCTAAACGATAGTCATTATGATAGGGGGAGCAAAAAAGACAGGCATGCCCACATAGGAGAGGGTCGTATCGGCATCGATGCCTTTGCCCACATACTTACGGATGAACGATGGAAGCATGTGCCGTGCATTTTAGAAACGCCTAAAGACGGACATGGCGACGAGGGCAATTTGTCCATATTAAGAAAACTCAGAGGTTATTGACAAGACCGAAGGGAGACAGAAATGGGGCGTAATCCCAAACTGAGGATACGATTAAGCAAGGTTCAAGACAATGCTTCAAAGGTTGTCGATCTATGTAAGGGCTCAAAAATAGAGGTAGGCGGGGTGGCAAAGGGGGTATGCGGAAACGTCAGCGTTGCAAGGGCGATGGTGGATGGTGGATGTTCCTTTTTGGCAGATAGTCGAATACAAAACATCATAAACCTCAAAAAAGAGAATCTTAATATCCCTTTTATGCTCCTTCGTTTACCTATGCCAAGCGAGATTGACGAAATCGTTTCTTTGGTCAACTTTAGTTTGGTTTCTATGACCGAAGTGGTCAAGTTGATTGACGAAGCCTGTCGGATCCAAAATTTCTACCATGACGTGATCGTCATGGTAGACGTAGGAGATTTACGTGAAGGCATATGGCCTTCTGAATCAGAGATTGAAAATATGGCAAAGACCTTAAAGGGGTGTCAAAGAGTTCGTTGCATGGGCGTAGGGACCAATGTTGGGTGCTTTGGTGGAGTTTTGCCGTCACCGGAAAATTTGGATAAATTGGTACAAGTTGGGCGCGAGCTCGAAGAACTTTTAGGTTACAAGTTGGAAATTTATTCAGGAGGGGGCACCTCATCGCTTGCGTTAGTTGAAAAGGGCATCATGCCTTTGGGGATTAATCAACTTAGGGTTGGAGAAGCAATTTTGCTTGGAAGCGATGTAACTGGAAGAAGATCGATTCCTTACTTACATCGAGATACCATGGTATTAGAGGCGGAGGTCATAGAACTTGGGCGAAAACCGAGCGTTCCCATTGGAGCGGTCGGGGCGGATGCTTTTGGCAACGTTCCCACATTTGTGGACAAGGGAGTGAGGCTTCGGGGTATTTTGGCCATTGGCAAGCAAGATGTCAGGCTCAAAGGAATATCGCCTCTGCAGGAAGGCGTTTATGTGCTTGGTGCATCAAGCGATCACTTAATTTTAGATCTCGAAGAACTAGCTGGTGAAATCACGATAGGCAGCACCATAAGTTTTAAGGTCGATTATGGGGCAATGCTTGCTGCCACTACGTCACCTTATGTGAAAGTGGTGATAGAGGAGCGATGATTAAGTTCCTTTCAGTGCGCGATCTCTTGGATATACTGATCATAGCTTTTTTGATCTATAGGATACTGTTGCTATTGATGGATACAAGGGCAATGCAGCTGGTCAAGGGGCTGCTCCTTATAGGTTTGGTGAGCGTGTTAGCGCGAGCGCTTCGCTTTGAAGTTTTGTCGTGGATGTTGGGCAAGTTCCTGGGTGTTTTGTTCATAGCCATTCCAATAGTTTTTCAACCTGAATTGCGGCGTATGTTGGAAGAAATTGGCAAGGGAAGCATATGGCGGCGAACGATTTCTCGGGAGAAGGCTCAATCGTTGGCAGATGAGGTTTTAAGGGCGCTCATGTATCTTCAGTCACAAAAGATAGGGGCACTGCTGGTCCTGCAAAGAAGCACGGGCCTCAAGGATATATGGCAATCAGCAGTAAAGCTTGACGCCGAGATTTCCCAAGAAGCCCTGGTATCCATATTTTGGCCGGGAAACCCGTTGCATGATGGAGCAGCTATTTTGGACAAGGAACGCATTATAGCTGCATCGTGTTTTTTGCCCTTGAGCGATAACCCGGACATCTCTAGGTGGCTTGGCACGAGACATAGAGCTGCACTTGGCATAACAGAAGTTTCAGACGCCATATCTTTAGTCGTTTCGGAGGAGAGGGGAGAGGTCTCCTTCGCCATTCGCGGACATTTGTCCAGGGGGCTTAAGGAAACTCAACTGCGTCAGCTGCTTTCACATTACTTTCTTTCCGAAGATAAACCGAAGACATTGTGGGAGAGGATTAGGATGGCCCTTATTTCATTTCGCTCTGGGGGTGTAGACGATGATGAAACGATTCGATGAGCTATTTTCCTCCAGAGCGTTTTTGAAGGTTGTTTCCCTCGTTTTGGCGTTTTTGCTATGGTTTTACGTTACAGGAGGAAGCGATACGGATATAGTTAGGTCTTACAGATTGGCATTACAGCTTCGCAATGTTCCGAGCGGGGTGGTAATCCAGCGCGTTCCAAAGGATATAGAAGTTCAAGTGGCGGCAAATAGATTTTTGGCTTCGAATATAATCCCTGAAAAAGATATCGTCTGTTACGTAGATCTTCAGGGGTTAGAGCCAGGGCGTCATACGCTTCCTGTCAAAGTTTCCTTGTCTGCGGGCTTGAAGTTGATATCGCTAAATCCCTCAATGGTCGAGCTACGATTGGACAGGACCGTGGAAAAATCCATCTCAGTAGTGCCAGAGTTGCCTCAAATAATGGACGGTTATGTGGTCCGAAGTATCGCCCTTTTCCCTTCCGAAGTGATAGTGCGTGGGTCCGAAAGTGATATAGAAAAGATAACTAAAGCTGTTGTAACACCTACACTCGCCGATTTGCTTTCAAAGGAAAAAAGAAGTTTTGACGTCATACTGGAGCCTCGGGGACACGATTGGTCCAGTGTTACTGTGTTACCTGACAAGATCAATTTGGAAGCAGAAGTTGATATTGTTAAAATAAAAAAGGAAATTCCTGTTATTGTACCCATCGAAGGCGAGCCCCATCCCGATTATCTTGTGACCTCTATAGTCACTACTCCTGGCACAGTGATACTAGAAGGCCCAAAATTAACACTTGATGAAATTAAAGCCATTACCACAAAACCCTTGGATATCAAAGGAATAACCAATAACATAGAAGTACAACTTCCCATTTCGGTTCCTAAGAACGTCACTTTGTTGGGAGAGACCAATGTGACGGTTAGGGTTAGCTTAAAGCAAAAAATTGCTACCATGAAGTACGAAAATTTAAGGATAGAAGTAAGGGGCAGAGGTATTTACAAAGAATGGGAAATATCACCCAGCCAGGCCAACGTCGTTATCACAGGTCCTCCTTCGCTCATTGCCTCGCTTGAAGGAAAGGATCCCGCGGTCGCTGTTTATGTCGATATCACAAACATAGTTTCTAGAAGGTTGTCCATACCTGTTAATGTGGAAATTAAGGTTAAAGGCATTGAAGTGATGTCTATAGATCCCGAAAGAGTTACTTTTACTGTTGTAGAATAAATAATAAACATAGTAAAATAGCGAAATTTAACAAAATAGGAGTGAACTTCCGATGGACAAAAAGATTCGCTGTTTATTTGGAACAGATGGAGTGAGAGATGTAGCCAATAAGGGAGTCATGATTCCAGAGATGGTTTTGCGTTTGGCGAGAGCATATGCTCTTTTCTTGGCAGAACGAGGAATGCCGAGACCTAAAATTGCGATAGGGATGGACACGAGGCTTTCTTGCCAAATGTTACAATCCGCTCTTGAGGCAGGTTTCATGTCTGCCGGAACTGATGTCTTGATTTTAGGAGTTATTCCCACTGCGGGAGTTAGCTTTGCAGTACGACATTATAACACGGCAGGGGGTGTAGTAATAAGCGCGTCTCATAATCCAGCCGAGTATAACGGAATTAAATTTTTTGATCGCAATGGAGTTAAGTTGAGCGATGACGATGAAGCATCCATTGAAGAGTATCTGGGAGACTCCATGTTGGATGAATGGAGACCCACCGGTGCATCTATAGGGCATGTCGTTGAAGTAAGTGACGCGGTGGATAGTTATGCAAAGCACATGCTTACCAAAGCTAGTTCATTGTCTTTATCTCGATATAAAGTGGTTGTTGATTGTGCTAATGGCGCTGTAATTGAGCCGGCACGTTTGGTTTTTTCGGCCCTAAAACCTAAGGAACTATTTTTTTTGGGAGACGAACCAAATGGTCTAAACATCAACGAAGGCGTCGGAGTAATGTGCATCGATACGGCAAGGGAAGCTGTCTTGAGGCAGGAGGCAGATTTCGGCGTTGTCTTTGACGGAGATGGCGATAGAGTTTTGTTCGTAGATGGCAAAGGTCGCGTTATAGATGGAGATATGATAATTTGGGTTTTGGCGAGATGGCTTTGCAAAAGGGGAGCCCTGGGAGATGGGGTCGTCGTAACTGTCATGAGCAACATGGCTTTGGAAGAGCATCTAAAAGAGGAGGGCATAGCCGTTCATCGTTGCTCCGTGGGTGATCGCTATGTTTACGAAACGATGCAAAAAACGAATTCCTTGCTTGGAGGAGAGCAATCGGGTCACATAATAATCAAAAATCACGTACAGACGGGCGATGGCCTGTGTACCGCGTTGATGTTTCTCATGGCTTGCGATGAACTCGGGTTAAAAATGGACGAACTCTTCGATGAATTTTCTCCCTATCCTCAATTTTTACAAAACGTTAAAGTCCGTAACAAGGAAAAAATCCTATCACATCCTGGCTTTTTAAAATGTCTTAAAAAGTGCGAGGAAAGGATAAGAGAAAATGGGCGCATCTTTGTCAGACCCTCGGGGACGGAGCCATTGGTGAGAATTTTACTTGAGGCTAAAGATATGGATTTGAAATCGATAGCTCGAGAATTGGCTTTGCAAATTCAGATAATAGATGAAGAGCTCAAAAATACAATTACATGAGGGAGGCATCTTTTCATGTCCGAGGTTCGTAAATGTCTATTTCCTGTAGCCGGCCTTGGAACTCGCTTTTTGCCAGTTACTAAGGAGATACCAAAAGAAATGCTGCCGCTAATTGATAAACCTGTGATTCATTACGGGGTCGAAGAAGCTGTAGCCTCCGGATGCAGGCAAATAATATTCATAACAGGAAGAGGCAAAAGGGCCCTGGAAGATTATTTCGATAGGTCGTACGAGTTAGAGCAGTTCTTGAAGGAGCGCAACAAGGAAGATCTCTACAATTTAATTTTGTCAATAAGTTCTTTGGCTGACTTTGCTTATGTTAGACAACCGGAACCCCTGGGATTGGGACATGCCATACTTTGCGCGGAACCTTTTTGCAGCGAGCCCTTCGCCGTTATATTGACTGACGATGTTATTATATCCTCAAAACCCGTCCTAAGGCAGCTCCTAGATGTCCGCGAGAAACTGGGGGGCTCAGTGATAGCTTTGGAAAGGGTTCCCCATGAAGAAACTGAAAGATATGGCATTGTCGATGCTCGTTTGTATTCGGACAATGTGTATCAAATTAACGATTTAGTAGAAAAGCCAAGCAAAGATAAGGCACCTAGCGATTTGGCCATTATTGGAAGATACATCCTGTCTCCCACCATCTTTGCTCATATTAGAAACATCGATAGAGGAGAGGGAGGGGAATATCAACTTACAGATGCATTAAGAAGTTTAGCGAGAGAAGAACCACTGTGGGGAGTAGTGTATGACGGAGATCGCCTGGATTGCGGTACTAAAATGGGATGGTTTAAATCGATTATAAAGAGGGGGCTTCAAGACCCGGAATTGAAAGAAGTGGTTCTTGAAGTTTTGCGGGAAGAAGAATATAAAGAATAAATGAGTTTTTTGTAGCCTAGTTTACGGCTTCTTAATATAATATTTTTAAAAGTGTAAGATATTAAAGCAATTTTCCTATCATCTTCCTTGGTGATTGTTGCGAAAACGGCTGGTCATTAAAACATAAATGTACATGGCGACAGGTATCAAAGGAGCTATGGCTATGTAAAAGGGGGCGAAGACCAGCAGGACCAAAAAACTTAAAACCATCATTAAGAAGAATAGAACCCAAAAGATGCTTCTTAAGAATTTTGCTTCTTTCTTCTGCGCAAATATGGCGATGACCGACGAAGCGAGTGTTAGTATTATAATAATGTAACAAAAAAGCTTTACATTACTTTTTATCGCACTCATGGCATAATCCATAGAGGTAAACCTGCATGCTCCGCGCTCTGTATTTACTCAGGCGTTTTAATGTGTCTCTTTCTTCTTGCGACATATCAATGTCTTCAAGCAATCCGCACCTTTGGCAAAAAAAGTGGGCATGTGTCTCCGGAGTGGGATCAAAGTGGGTTTTTTTATCGTCTATCGTGAGTATCTGTAAGAAGCCCATCTCTGCTAGCAATTGCACTGTGCTATAAATAGTAGCAAAAGATATGGCGGGGTGACTTTTTTGTAGCTCGCTATAAAGTTGTTCTGCCGTAGGGTGATCCTTTCGCCCACACAACTTTTCTATAATAGCCTTTCGTTGGCCAGTCAATTTATATCCCCTTGATTTAAGTTTTTCTAAGACTTCATCAATACTCCACATTTTCCATACCCCCCCAGCTTGTTACTTAATTTATAACTATTTAAAGGTAATTTTGCAAGAGAAATATTTCCCTTCGGTCGAACAGAAAAATGAGATCGCATTCTTGGATTTGATCTGGACAAGATGTCAATATTTCATGTATAATTCAACTTGCCTTACGATGGGGTGTAGCCAAGCTGGCAAGGCAGCGGACTTTGGATCCGCGATTCGCAGGTTCGAATCCTGCCACCCCAGCCATATATGTGGTATATAAATGGGGGGAGGAATGGCTCCCCCCACTTTATTGCATTGGGAGGATTAAAAAATGAAATCTGAATGGGGAGCATTGATTCTTGCCGCTGGTAAGGGCACGAGGATGAAAAGCGCTACTGCAAAGGTGATGCAACCCATTTTATGCGAGCCGATGCTTTTTTATCCTTTGAGGACTTTAAGTGAGTGTGAAGGTGTTTCTATAGGGGTGGTGGTGGGTTACGGAAAGCAGGAAGTTAGCGATTATTTGACGAAGGAATGGCCCCAAGTTACGATAATTGAGCAAAAGGAACAAAAGGGCACGGGAGATGCAGTTAAAGCGGGTTTTCACTTTTGGAAAGACTACAAATATATGTTAGTCCTTCCTGGAGATGTCCCTCTCATTACGAGCGAGTCGATCAAGCAACTAATGAGAATCCATCTTTTGTCCGATTCATCATTGAGTTTCATTAGTTTTAAAGTTGCAGATCCTGCCGGATATGGCAGAGTCATCAGGTCCGATTGCGGGATTCGAATAGTCGAAGAAAAGGACGCGACCGAGGATCAATTGGCAATCAACGAGGTGAACAGCGGAATTTATGCCTTTTCGACAGCTGCCTTAGAAAGATATATTAATGAGCTAAGATGTAAAAATGTACAGGGAGAGTATTACCTTACGGATTTAGTTGAACTTTTTCAGCAGGACAAAGAGCGAGTTGAGGTTTTATCCATGGACGGTGAAGATGAATTTTTAGGGGTCAATGACCCTTTGCAATTGGCCTACGCGACCAACCTGTTGAGAGACTTGCTCGTAAAACGCTGGATGGAAAAGGGAGTCAAATGTGCCGATCCTGAGACGGTGCGGATAGGTCCCCGGGTAGACTTCGAAGGTGAAGCCTATCTTGCTCCTTATGTGCAAATCTTTGGCGAGACTAGCGTTGGTGATCGCTGCAGTATTGGCAGTTTTTCTATATTAAAAGATAGCAAGCTCGAAAGCGGCGTTTCTGTTCATCCCCATGTCGTTATTGAAAGTTCTGTAGTTCGACAGAACGCCATCGTAGGGCCTTTCGCGTATTTGCGGGATGAGACGGAAATCGGCCCTAAGTCCTTTGCTGGAAAGTTCGTTGAAATTAAACACTCCAAAATTGGAAGCGGAAGTAAGGTTCCCCATTTATCCTACATAGGCGATGCCACGATTGGCGAGGACACCAACATAGGCGCTGGTACTATTACTTGTAATTACGATGGAAAGAGAAAGCATCCAACGAAAATAGGCAACCGCTGTTTCATTGGAAGCGATACAATGTTAGTAGCACCTGTCGAGCTCGATGACGATGCCACGACAGGGGCAGGTTCTGTAATTACTCAAAACGTTCCAATGGGAGCGCTTGCTTTGGCCAGGGCGCGGCAGCGAAACATTTTAGGATGGAAAAAGAGAAGGGAAAATATCAACAACAACGATAATGGGGGTCGGTCTTGATGATTGTTGAAGATAGAGAACTGAAAATTTTTTCAGGGCAGTCTCACCCGGAATTTGCGCAGAAAGTGTGCGAAAGCCTTTACATACCATTGGCAGCATCGAAGATCTATAGATTTTCCGATGGTGAAATAGGGATTTCTATAGAAGAAAGTGTTCGAGGTGCCGACGTATATGTTATACAATCGACATGTTATCCGGCTAATGAAAACCTCGTGGAGCTTTTAATATTTTTGGACGCCCTTAGGAGGGCTTCTGCTTATCAGATCAACGTAGTGATACCATATTTTGGATACGCCAGACAAGACAGGAAGACACGGGGTAGGGAACCCATAACGGCAAAGCTGGTAGCGAATTTGCTTGAAAAAGCTGGGGCTGACAGAGTTGTGTCAGCGGATCTTCACGCCGGGCAAATTCAAGGGTTTTTCGATATCCCTGTGGATCATCTCACGGCAGTTCCCTTGCTCGCCTCTTACTTTCAGGAAAAATTAAAGGACGAGATAGAAGCCAACAACTTAGTAGTCGTCTCACCGGATATAGGTGGAGTGGTGAGGGCGAGGAGGTTTGCCGAACCAATGCACACGGAATTAGCCATTGTAGATAAAAGAAGATCTTATGATATTGCAAATCATTGTGATGTCATGGAAATAATAGGACACGTCGAGGGGAAAGTAGTGATACTTATAGATGACATAATAGATACAGCCGGTACAGTTGTCAAAGCCGCTGAGGCGTTGTTTGAAAGGGGAGCGAAAAAGATTTATGCAGCCGCGACGCACGCAGTTTTATCTGGTCCGGCTATCGAAAGGTTAAAAAACTCTCCCATAGAAGAAGTGGTCTTGACCGACACTATCCCATTGCCCGAAGAGAAAATGTTGGATAAAATCACCTTGTTATCCATAGCTCCTCTCTTTGCTGAGGCCATAAGCAGAATTCATTCTAACGACTCTGTTAGCATATTGTTCCGATGAATAACTATCTACATTAATGAATGTAGAATTTGAGTTTCAATTACTATTATGATTTTGAGATGGTCCTTATTTTTATTGATTAAGATCGCTGTGCCGATGGCATATCAATTGGGTCATAATTTTAATGTTTAGGGGGAATTTGATATGGCAGCTAGAAGCATTGAAATCAAATTAGAGCTTAGGAAAGAGACGGGGAAAAATAAGGCAAAGAAGTTGCGTAAAGAAGGATATTTACCGGCTATTTTTTACGGGCCGGGTTATAAGGAATCTATTCCCGTCATGGTTCGTATCGACGATGTATTGCCCTATTTACAATCCTCGCATTGGGGAACTTACGCCTTTAATGTTACCCTGCCTGATGGCAGGACGGAAACGGCCTTGATAAGAGATCTCCAAGTAGATCCCTTGAGCAGGGAAATTCTTCACGTGGATTTCTATCAACTTTTGAAGGGTCATAAGGTGCTTGTAGCAGTACCCGTAGTTTTGGAGAACAGAGATGACTGTATAGGGGTTAAAAAAGGCGGGGTTTTGGTTCAACCACTGTACGAGATTGAGATGGAAGTGTTACCTGGCGAGATACCCGATGGGATACATGTGGATGTCGCTGCGCTTGATATAGGCGATAGCGTTCGGATGTCCGATATTGAGCTACCTGAAAGTGCAGTTATCTCAATTGACCCTGAAGAGACTATAGTTCAGGTCGTTGAGCCAATCATTGAAGAGATCGAGGAAGCCGTTGAAGAAGAGGTTGAAGAAGAAATGGAAGTAGAGGTTATTGGCAAGAAGGGTGTCGTTGAAGAAGAGGAGGAAGAAGAGGAGGAATAGGAATTTAGAGTGGGCGTGCGACTTTGCGTTGGTCTTGGTAATCCCGGTGTAGAATATGCTATGACGAGGCACAATATCGGTTGGCTAGTCGTAGATTCCTTGCTAGAGAAATTAAAAAGCGGCGCTAGCTATGAATATCGCTATAGAGGCATGATTTGGGGGCCTTTCGACGTAGAGGATGAGAAGGTGTACTTGTTGAAGCCCTTGACATTTATGAATTTGAGTGGTCGTTCTGTTGCTCAGGCGGCAAGGGAGCTGGAGGTGGGCATTTCAGATATATTGATCATTTATGACGATGTAGACTTGCCCTTTGGCAAACTCCGACTTCGAGCCAAGGGAAGCGCCGGCGGACACAAAGGGATGGCTTCTGTAATCGCTGCCTTGGGCACCCTGGAGGTGCCGAGGCTTAGAGTTGGAATCGGGAAAGAAACGCCCGCCCAGGATTTGGTCGCCTTTGTTCTGTCTTCTTTCGATGAGGACGAAATGGAGTCTTTGCCCGAGATTCTTGAAAGAGCTGCCAAGGCGGTTCTTGCTTGGATTGTCTTGGATATCGAACGTGCCATTTCATATGTAAATAGTGGCCTTTAGGATGGGATGTTAACAGTGCAGGCATACATTGATAAAGTTTGGGATGTTGATCTCAAAAATTGGACAAGGGGTGATGCTCTCTACCTTCAGGCAAAGGGAGCGGCTAGAGCTTGGGTATGCAGGGATTGTACTGTTAAAAGCATAGTTGTATTTCCTGATAATGGGCAAGCCCTTGACTTTTACTTCGATTGGAAGGCCTTGTTTGGCGAAGAGGAGATCATTTATTTGCAAGAGTTGCCTTTATCGTCGGATAAGGTTGGACATTCTGCTTTGTGGGTAAACAGAGGAGAATCTTTTAGAAAATGGCGCGATGGTGATATAAAAAAGCTTTTGATCACGACTCCCGGTTCACTGATGACGCCCCTTTCTTTTGCCGAAGATAGCTTTAGCATAATGGTTGGAGAAACCATTGGCAGAGACAATCTGGCTCGATGGCTTCAAAACAGCGGCTACGAGGCTGTAGATTTGGTTTGGATCCCTGGTCATTTTTCGGTCAGGGGGAGTTTGGTGGACTTATTTGATCCGCTCTACAAATATCCAATAAGGGTGGAGTTCTTTGACGATGAGGTAGCAAGCATTAGGGCTTTTGACACAGAAACCCAAAAAAGCGTGGCCCATCATCAAGAAATAGAGATACACCGCATTTTTGGGAGCAAGCCGGCATTTCCATTCGATATGCTCCCAGAGGATTGCAGGATAATCCTTTTTGAACCCAAAGAATTAGAATCGCAGGCGGATATATATTGCTGGCTTTGGTGCAAACTGTGCGATAACGATCGTTCATTGCCACCTATACCCCGATGGCAGGAAGTTTACAAGGCAATAGCGTCATTGCCTCGTATAAGGATCACCTCTCTCCTTCAAGGTGCTACATTTCGTTTTAATATATTAAAAGAACCTTTTTTCAGAGGAAAACTGGAAGAGGCCAATGCCTATTTGAGCAAATGGAAGGCTAAGGGTTATAAGGTTTGTTTGTACGCAAATATGGATCATCTAGGGAAATGGGCAGATAAAACTGGCGTAGAATTCATTCCTCAGTCAATAAGCGGCGGGTTCATGGATATAAGTGGCAAATATATGGTCTTGTCGCAGTCAGCACTTGCAGGTATTGAACAGCCTTTCGCATCGGATTACACCTACCGACCACCCTTGGATTGGCAAGAGTCCCTAGAGGTTGGGCAATACGTCGTACACGAAGATTATGGCGTAGCAATTTTTAGGGGAGTCAGTTATGTCGATACCCAAGAGGGCAAATCGGAGTATTTGATTTTGGAATATGGTGATAAAAAGCGACTTTTAGTCCCTGTATATCAACTTTATAAGATAGCGCCTTATGAGGGTATTTATGGAGTAGAACGTCAGTTAGATCGTTTAGACAAACGATCTTGGAAAAGAACTCTGCAAAAAGCTAAAGAAAAGGCTCAAAAAATAGCGGAAGACCTCGTTTCACTCTATGCATTAAGAGAGATGAAAAGAGGCCATTCATTTCTAAAGGATGGGGAGATGGCCAAATATTTTGAAGGGACCTTTCCTCACGAAGAGACGGCAGACCAGTTGAAGGCTATAGAAGAGATAAAAAGTGACATGGAAAAACCTGTCCCAATGGACAGAGTGTTAGTCGGAGACGTTGGTTTTGGGAAAACCGAAGTTGCTTTGAGGGCTGCGATAAAGGCTGTAGAGGGAGGGAAACAAGTCGCAGTGTTAATCCCGACGACCTTGCTTGCGGAACAGCACTTTGAAAACTTCATTTCCAGGTTAGGCGATATACCCATAAGGGTCGAGCGATTATCTCGTTTTGAGACGCAGGCCAAGCAGCGCAAGATACTAAAAGATACCATGGAAGGCCGGGTTGATATCTTGATCGGAACGCATCGCTTATTGCAGGGTGACGTTCGCTTTAAGGATTTGGGGTTGGTAATAATAGATGAAGAGCATAGGTTCGGCGTAAGGCAAAAAGAGTTTTTAAAGAAAATGCGAACGGAGGTCGATGTCCTGTCCATATCCGCTACGCCTATACCGAGAACGCTTTATATGGCCCTATCTGGCATAAGGGATATTTCCCTTCTGAGCACACCGCCAAAGGACAGACAACCTGTCATTACCGTAGTAGGGCCTTGGAAGGACAGTTTGGTGAGAGAAGCGATCCTCAAGGAGATATCCCGCGATGGTCGAGTTTTTTTCGTGCATGATCGCATTAAAGGTATTATGAAGCGTGCCCGAAGTCTGCAAATGCTTGTCCCTGAGGCTAAAATCGGCGTAGTTCACGGACAACTTCCCAAAAGTAAGCTGGAGAAGACCATGATGAAGTTTTTAAAAGGCGAGATTAACGTTCTTGTTTGCACAACGATCATCGAAAGTGGCCTGGATGTAGCGAAAGCCAATACCTTGATTGTAGATAATGCCCATATGTTTGGTTTATCCCAACTTCATCAGCTTCGCGGTAGAGTTGGCAGAAGGAGCAGGCAAGCCTTTGCGTACATGCTATATCCGGCAGATAAGCCTTTGACTAGCGAAGCAATGCAAAGGCTTGAAGCTATAGCCGAATGTAATCAACTTGGCGGAGGATATAAGTTGGCTTTGAGAGATCTCGAAATTCGAGGAGGAGGAAATTTGCTCGGTGTAGAGCAACATGGCCAGGTGGAAAAAATCGGGTTTCAACTTTATTATAAATTGATCGAAAATGCCATGAGAAGCTTAAAGGGGGAAGATATCGAAGGCCTTTACGTGGACGTAAGAATACCCGTGGGTATTCCTGAGTACTACATACCGCAAGGTTCCTTGAGGGTAGCCTTGTACAGAAGACTGCTCAGGGATTTAAGCTTTGAAGATATCGATGACCTGGAAGGCGAACTGGTAGACAGGTTTGGATCCTTGCCTGAGGAAGTTAAATTACTGCTGAACGTTGCAAAATTGAGGGCGGGA
Organism: Acetomicrobium mobile; assembly: GCF_937920065.1. Taxonomy (NCBI): domain Bacteria; kingdom Thermotogati; phylum Synergistota; class Synergistia; order Synergistales; family Acetomicrobiaceae; genus Acetomicrobium; species Acetomicrobium mobile. The sequence goes on along the minus strand of NZ_CALETC010000179.1, from coordinate 11,757 downwards.
TTACCCCATTTTCGGGTAAACGAAATAATGATTGATTCAAAAGAAATCGTCTTGCAAGGAAAAGATGGGGGATTGTTTCAGTTGGTCGGTGGCAGGCCCTGCTGGATAATTAGCAAAAGCCGCGCCAGCGGACCAGGCGGCGCCAGTGGGCTAAAACGCCTTGTGGGGTATATGATCGCTGCATTTGAGTGCGGTAAGGGGATGGTCGAAGAATGGAATCGAAGCGCAATATAGGAGCGAGTTTTGAAGAACTTGTAGATATAATGGTTCGACTGCGAGCTCCGGACGGTTGCCCCTGGGATAGGAAGCAAACTTTGAGCACGCTTAAAGAGTACATACTTGAAGAAGCCTATGAACTGATCGATGCAATAGAGGCCGAAGATGCAAGAAACATATGCGAAGAGTGTGGCGACTTGCTTTTGCAGGTCCTTTTTGTCGCTCAGATTGCCTCGGAGAATCAATGGTTTCATATTGGAGATGTTATAAATACTTTGTGCGATAAGTTGAGGCGAAGACATCCTCACGTTTTTGGCGATACCTTCGTGCTAGATAGCGAAGAAGTCAGACGCAATTGGGATATGATAAAACTGAAAGAGCGAAAAAAGGAGGACCAGTCCCGATTAGCCGGCATTCCTCGAACTATGCCGGCATTACTTAAAGCTTACGCTATTCAAGAAAGAGCTGCAAAAGCAGGCTTTGATTGGCAATCTGGTAATCTCGAGCCTTTATGGGATAAAATAGAAGAAGAGATTAGTGAGCTTCGTGAGGCCTTAAAAGAGGGCGACATGAAAAGCGTTGAGGAAGAGATTGGTGATTTATTCTTTGCTGTAGCTAACTTGTCAAGACATGTGGGAGTTAACCCAGAAGAGGCTTTACAAGGGGCTAACGAAAAATTTTCAGAGAGGTTTCGTTTTATCGAGGAAAGCGTAGAGGAAAGTGGACGCGGCTGGGGTGATTACACACTTGACGAGCTGGAGGTTCTTTGGCAATCTGCAAAAGAAAGGCTCAATGAAGAATCGCGAGGAGGTTAAATTTGGATGATTAGCGCTGATGGCTTGGACATATTTGCTGAGCAAATTAAAGGCAATGGAGGAAAAAGAAAGAAAATATTGGTTACAGAAACTGTGCTAAGGGATGCACATCAATCGTTGATGGCTACCAGAATGAGGACGAAGGACATGTTGTCCATTGCAGCTAGGATGGATGAGGTGGGATATTACTCATTTGAAATGTGGGGAGGCGCCACTTTCGATGCAGCCATGCGATTCTTAGATGAGGACCCTTGGGACCGCCTGAGGGCATTGAGGCGTGTAGTCAAAAAAACGAAACTTCAGATGTTGCTACGTGGCCAAAATCTAGTTGGCTATAAACACTATCCCGATGATGTCGTTCGAGAATTCGTGAAAAGAGCCGTTGGAAACGGCCTCGATATAATTCGTGTTTTTGACGCCTTAAATGACTTGAGAAATATGGAAGTAGCTGCCGACCAGGTGAAGAAAGAAGGAGCTCATTTACAGCTTTCCATTTGTTACACTATTTCCCCCGTACATACTCTAGAATCTTTTGCGAACCTTGCCCTTGAAATGAAGGATATGGGGGCTGATTCAATATGCATCAAGGATATGGCGGGATTGCTCTCTCCCGTTGTCGCTTACCGGCTGGTTAGAGCTATTAAGGAAAAGTGCGACTTGCCCGTGCACGTTCACACTCATTACACGAGCGGAATGGGCTCGATGGCCTATTTAGCAGCTGTTTTAGCTGGAGCTGATATAATTGACTGTGCAATTTCACCCTTCGCCATGGGAACCAGCCAACCGCCTACAGAATCGATGGTAGCAGCTCTAAAAGATTCCATATACGATACTGAGATCGAATTACAAGATCTGGTTCCGATAGCCAACCACTTTAAAGAAGTTAGAGAGAAAAACAAAGACCTAATAGTAGGCCTTACGGGAGTTGATATTAACGTCCTGATATATCAGATTCCTGGTGGAATGTATTCCAATCTGGTAAGCCAATTAAAAGAACAAAACGCCCTTGACAAGCTTGAGGAAGTCCTTAGGGAAGTGCCTAAGGTCCGTCGCGAGATGGGATATCCTCCTTTGGTAACTCCAACTAGCCAACTGGTTGGTACTCAAGCTACTTTAAATGTCCTCGTGGGTAAAAGGTGGCATATAGTGCCCAATGAAGTTAAAATGTACTTTCTGGGTTATTATGGCAGGCCTCCGGCACAAGTCGATCCGGAAATAGCCGTGAAGGTAGTTGGAGACGAAGAGCCAATTACCTGCAGGCCCGGTGAAATTTTGGAGCCTGGTTTAGAGGAAGCTCGCGAGGCGATAAAGCCTTGGATTTTGCAGCCTGAAGATGTTTTAACTTACGCACTATTTCCCAACGTTGCTAGGGATTTCCTTGTGAGAAAATTCGCAAGGACGTTAAAGAGGGATGTAGGTTTTGAAGAACCCGTTGAAGGGGTAGCTTATCCGGTGTAGATCAGATTATTAACGATAAAGGAGGTAATGAGTTGTGCTACAAGCGCAAAAAAGCATAACTGAAATTATAGAAAAGGATATAAAGCCTGCTTTGATGTCTCATGGTGGGGGCATAGAGTTCGTTAGCTATGATGAGAAAGAGAAAAAGGTCCTTGTTCGTTTGACTGGCGCCTGTGGAGGGTGCCCTTTTGCCAGGGAGACGTTGCGATTTCAGGTGGAAAATGTCTTGAAGGGACGCTTTCCTGACGCAGTGAAGTCCGTGGAAAGCGTTGACTAACCTTAAGGGAGGGAATTTTTTTATCCTTGACGGGTTCATTTAATTCTAAAGGTGGAGTACAAAGTCGTGAAGATTCCTCGCCCGAAATTCTGGTCGTGGCAGATGAGAAAGTATTAGAAAAAATCTTAGGCCAAAGGGACGAGAACATTCGTGCCGTAGAAGAAAGATTTCCTGTTCGGATAACGGTTAGAGGAGACGAAATACAGGTTCACGGTCCCGATATCGAAGTGGTTAAGCTAGTTGCCAAATTTCTTGGACAATTGGCAGAGGTAGCTGAAAAGGGCTATAGACTTACGCCCGCCGAAGTAAAATACGGAATGAATATACTGGGCGAGGGCGGCAAGGTCGATTTACTTTCTCTTTATGAAGAGGTCATATACATCACTTCGAGGGGAAAACCGGTGAGGCCTAGAACGGCCGGACAAAAAAAATATATTGAAGCAATTAGACGCAACGAAGTGGTTTTTGCAATAGGCCCAGCCGGTACGGGTAAAACTTATTTGGCCGTAGCCATGGCAGTTGCGGCTTTAAAGGCATCCGTTGTAAGCAGGATTGTTTTAGTAAGGCCTGTTGTGGAGGCAGGGGAGCGGCTTGGTTTTTTGCCAGGTGACGTAAAAGAGAAGGTTGAACCTTACTTGAGACCTTTATACGATGCTTTCTTCGAGTTATTATCCCCGGAAAGATTCATGAGGCATCTTGAAAAAAATGTCATAGAACTGGCGCCGTTAGCCTATATGCGGGGAAGGACGTTAAACGACAGCTTCATAATATTGGACGAAGCTCAAAATACGACACCGGAACAAATGAAGATGTTTTTGACCAGAATGGGATTTGGTTCCAAAGTGGTTGTGACAGGAGACATAACGCAAATTGACTTACCCCCTGGGAAAGAGTCAGGCCTTAAAGTAATTCAAGGTGTCTTGGAAGGTATCCCGGGCATTGAATTCGTGTTTTTAACCAACTATGATGTGGTGCGACACGAGATGGTGCAGAGGATAGTTGAGGCCTATGAAATTTATGAAAAAAAGAAGAGGGACGACCAGGAGCTACCCTAAGAGAGTAGCTATCGCCTTATCTCAGAGTTCTTTGCGCTTAGAGTGGCTTTTGCGTTTCTTTATTTTGACAGTTGTAGGAATTTTATTCTTTTGGGGATGGAGGTTGGACGTGGCTAACAAAGGGTTTGAAGTTGGCCTTCCATCCCCAAGAGATTATTATGTATTGTCGAATATTATTTATTTGGATGAGAAAGCAACTGAACAATTGAAAGAAAATTTAGCATCTAGAGTAATGGGCGTTGTGGTTCGTGACATTTCACTCACTCCCATAGTCAGGGCATTGCTCGAGGATATCGATAATCCATCATCTTGGCTTTATTTGCCGGGTGGATTAGCGAATATATTGAGCACGTTACCCTCCCCTAAAAGAGAGCGTGTCTTAAACGTGACACGTGATGTCGGATTGCACCTCTTAAGTTCGGATAACTATGGTGTCGATAAGGTCGATCTTAAATTAGATCTTTGGAGATATCTTGCCGAGGCAGATTTGCCGATCGCCGATCAAAATGTTGCATACCAAATATTGAGCTATCTTTTTGCCATCGTTGTCGATACTGATGATGAAGCAACTTCTTTAATCAGGGAGTTTTACAAATCAAGTGTCGAGCCCATAGAAAGAATCCTTCAACCGGGCACATTGTTGGTGGAAAAAGGTGATATAGTTACGCCCGAGATTGCCGAAATCCTTAAGTCGCAAGGCTATTTCGAAAAGCGTTTTCCCTGGATGCAAGCAGCTATGCTGCTTTTTATGGTGTTTCTTTGGTCCTTTTTGCACCGATATACCGAACTGCAGGAGTGGAAAGAAGCCCCTAAAGTTAAGATGCTGTATTTTGCCTCTTTACTGGTTTTTGGTTGGCTGATTCAATTTAGTGTAGCTAGATTAAATCCCCTATATAGCGGAATCGGTATTTTGCCAATAGTGGGTTGGGGTTATTTGACATTGCCCAATATAAGCGCCTTTTATTTGGGGTTAAGCGGAGGATTGCTAGGGGTCATGATAAGCTATGTTAATTCCTTCGCCTATTTGTATTCCATGCTACTTGTTGTGCTGATAACGGTATTGGCACACGCGATCTTTAAGGAAAGACCCACTACACGTGCTAAAGCTTTTTTAAAAGTGCAAGCCATTGGATTTGGAGCGGTAGCATTATGGTATGTGTTCAGCTGGGTTTTTTATCACGCACCGACAATTCCCGATGTGCTGTTCCTATTAATGTTATTACTAATCCTTGGAGGGGCATTTGTATTGTTGCTTCCTATGCTTGAAATGACATTTGACGTGGTATCTCCTATTAAGTTGATGGAGCTTACTCATCCAAGCAACGTGTTGCTAAAACGTTTGCAAGTTGAAGCTCCAGGTACCTATCACCACTCTATGATGGTGAGTACATTGGCTGAAGCTGCAGCCGAGCAAATACGTGCCAATTCCCTTTTAGTTCGGGGTGGTGCTTATTATCACGATATCGGTAAACTTAAAAGGCCGCAGTACTTCATAGAAAATCAGATAGAAGGAGAAAATATACATGACACGCTTTCTCCGCCTCTATCTGCTCTTGTGATATTGTCTCATGTTCAAGAGGGCATAAACCTTGCAAAGGAATATGGACTTCCCGGTGTAATGATAGACTTTATTAGCGAGCATCACGGTACGACCTGCTTATCTTACTTTTATAATAAGGCAAAAGAAAGTGGGGATGAAGTTGATAAGGCACAGTATTGCTATCCTGGTCCTAAACCGCGCTCGAGGGAGACAGCCTTGTTGATGCTTGCCGATTCAGTTGAAGCAGCGGTGCGCGCCCTAGGGCTATCGGTTTTAAGTGTGGCAGCCCTTGACGACACCGTAAGACAAGTTATAGAAGCAAAAAAACGGGAAGGCCAGCTGGATGAAGTTGACTTGACGATGAAGGATCTTAAGGAGATACAAGAGGCCTTCGTTGCGACGTTGATGTCCATGTATCATACTAGGCAGATAAAGGAGAAAATATGACCATTAAGGAGAAGGTGGTATATTGGAAGTAAGGCTGGATATCAAGGGCGAGGAACTTCTCGAGCGTGTGATTGGGAAGCCCGTCTTCTTGCAGGAACTGGAAAAATTAACAGCTAAAGTCCTCGAGGAGGAGTTGGAGGAAAAACACGACATAAAGTCAATAGAGGTATCTTTGACCTTCGTGGAACCCGATGAGATGTTAGAATTGAACGAGCAATACCGAGGTATCGATGAACCAACCGATGTTCTTTCCTTTCCCTTATGGGAAGAAGAGGATGGTAGATTTTTGCTGCCTTCAAAGGACTGGGATGAAGTGGCTTTGGGCGATATTGTAATCTGTCCCCGAGTTGTGATCGACTTTGCTCGAGCTTCAGAGAAAGAGCCCGAAGAAGAGATCGTGTTGATTTACATTCACGGGCTACTTCATTTGCTGGGGTATGACCATACTACCGAGGAACAAGAAGCAATCATGTGGAAAAAACAAGAGAAATATAAAAATTATATAAAGGGAGGGCGATAATAAAGGTGGATACCGATCTGCCCAGTAGTATCTATTTGCTACTTTTTTGTCTGATACTGTCGGGGTTTTTTTCCGCCTCGGAAACCTCAATAACGGCGACGGGAAAGGGTAAGCTGCTTGCAATTAAAGAAAAGAAGCCTCCAGGCAAAGCCAAATCTATAACTTGGCTAGTCGAGGATATTCATCGGGCTTTAACCGTTACGCTGATTGGAAACAATTTGGTCAACATCGCTGCTAGCGCTGTAGCTACATCAGTTGCCGTGTATCTTTTTGGGGATAAGGGATTGCCAGTTGCAATCCTTGTAATGACATTTCTGATCTTAATATTTGGCGAGATTCTTCCTAAGACCCTCGCTATTTCTCATGCTGAAAAAGTAGTATCACTCTTTTTGCCCTTTCTTAGGTTAGTCTGGTTGATCCTTTCTCCGCTAGTGTGGATCGTTACTTTGATAACCAAAATTTTGGGGAAAGTAATCCACGTCGATTTGTCCTTACAACGTGCCTTTATGACTAGAGAGGACATCGAAGAGATGCTCAAGATAGGAGAAGCCACTGGGGCAATAGAAGATGATGAAAGGCGCATGATTAAGGGCATAATATCCTTCGAAGACACCAGAGCCTATCAGGTCATGGTGCCGAGGATGGACATGGTGGCAATTCCCAGCACCACTACCATAGGAGAATCCATAGAAATCTTTAGTCAGCATGGACATTCCAGGGTACCCGTGTATGAAGGGGATATCGATCATATAAAGGGTATTTTATACGTAAAGGACATCATAGTTCCGCTTTATAAAGGAAATTATGATGACCCTGTTGCCAAATACGTGAGAGAAGCCATGTTTGTTCCCGAGAGCATAAAGATAAGTGATCTCTTCGATGCCATGAGGGCCAAGCGGGTTCACATGGCTATACTTGTCGATGAATACGGGGGAACCGCAGGATTGATCACCATGGAAGATTTACTTGAAGAGATAGTCGGAGAAATACAGGACGAATATGATGCCGAAATGCCATCCATATATGAAGAATCGGAGGGAGTTTACATCGTAGATGGACTTGTAAACCTTGAAGATTTGAGCGAATATCTCGACTATCCCTTTGAATGCGAGGACGCCGATACTGCTGGCGGGTTTGTCCTGAGTCATTTCGGAAGATTTCCGCTTCCCAGCGAATCCTTTACCTATGGAGAGTGGGTTATAAAGGTTTTGGAGGTCAATCAGCGTAGGGTAAAAAAACTTAAATTGAGCAAGATTCCAGAAGCAGACAACGAGACTGAGAAAAGTAACGGGAGGGAGCCCGTTGAATCTTGAGCCAGACATTTGAAAGATTAGGAAATTTGGCGACCTATCTATGAGACAGGGATACTGTAAGTTGACAGGGGTAGTCTTGCGAAGGTATGAAACGAACGAAGGAGACATAAGATTATACGTGTTCTTTCGAGATTGTGGCCCTTTGTGGGTTGTTGCTCCAGGAGCAGCTCGTGGCAAGAGGAGATTTGGCGGGGCTACGGAACCCTTGATATGGGGATACTTTGGTTGTTACAGGAGTCCAAATCAATTATACTTGCGCGAGGTCGAGGTAAAAGAGGATCATTGGGGAATAAGAACAAAGCCCGATAAGCTTGAAAGGGCCATGATTTGGGCTCGCCTCCTGGTCAAATATTTGCTACCCGCGCATCCTTGCAACGATGTATTGATCATTTTCTACGATTCCCTATACCTACTTGAAAGGGATGTGGAAGAGGGTCTCGTTGAGTGGCGTTTTCTTTACAGATGGACAAAAAGGTGGGGATTGGCTCCCGACATCTCTAGGTGCGCTTCGTGCGGCAAAAAACTTGTAAAAGCCTGGTGGGATGAAGATGTTCTCCTTTGCGAGCGTTGTCATCCCAAAAATGGTGAAGCAATTTCGTGCGAAATATTGAGAGAGCTAATTACTGTAGTCATGCTTTCTCGAAAAAATTTGGTTGAATGGACTCAAAAGAAAAAGTCAAAAGCAAACTATGCACTTTATAATGAAAAGTTAAAGAACATCTTGGAACGAAGCTTAACTTAAAAATATAAATTAGCGAACATTAAGCAGGATAGGGGGAATTTTCGTGAACCTCCAAGAGGTTATTTTCAGGTTAGAACGCTTTTGGGCGACACAGGGCTGTTTGATTCAACAGCCCTATGACATCGAAGTGGGAGCAGGCACCATGAATCCTGCGACCACATTGAGGGTTTTAGGTCCAGAACCGTGGAGGGTCGCTTATGTGGAACCTTGCAGGCGTCCAACGGATGGACGTTACGGCGAGAACCCTAACAGATTGCAACATTATTATCAATATCAGGTGATAATTAAGCCGGCTCCAGACGATGTACAGGATATATACCTTAAAAGCCTAGAAGCTTTAGGCATCGATCCCGCGGATCACGACATCAGGTTTGTGGAGGATGACTGGGAGTCTCCGACCATTGGAGCGTGGGGATTGGGTTGGGAAGTTTGGCTCGATGGGATGGAAATAACACAATTTACTTATTTTCAACAAGTAGGCGGTATCGACATGGATGTCGTCCCGGTGGAGTTAACATACGGAATAGAGCGCATAGCCATGTTTGTACAAAAAGTTGACAGTTTGTTCGATTTACGTTGGGTTGGAGATATCACCTACGGTGATATACATTACAGAGGAGAAGTGGAACATTCTACGTATAACTTTGATGAAGCCAATGTTAATATGCTCTTTGAACTGTTCAATATGTACGAAGCAGAAGCGAAGCGTCTTGCAGAAAAAGGTTTAGTTTTACCGGCTTATGATTACGTATTGAAGTGTTCTCACACCTTTAACTTGCTCGACGCAAGGAATGCCATTAGCGTCACCCAAAGGACAGGCTTTATAAGCAGGGTTAGGGCCGTTGCGTCCATGTGTTGTGAGAAATATCTGGGTCAACGCGAAGCGGCAGGTTATCCTTTTATGGAAAAATTCCAACATTGCTAAGTTTTAGCCAGTCAGGAGGATCGCTATCATGGGAACAAGAGATTTACTGTTTGAGATTGGCACTGAAGAGATACCCGCTCGATTTATGCCGTGGGCTTTGGAGAAGATCAAGGAATTGGCTGCGGAAGAATTTCAAAAGGAGCGCTTGGGCTATAATGTCATAGAAAGCTTTGGAACTCCAAGGCGTATTGTCATTCACGTAAAAGGATTGCAGGAGAAACAGGAAGATCTCGTAGAAGAGATAAAAGGACCTCTATGGAACCAGGCGTTCGACGTTTATAACAACCCAACCAGGGCAGCCTTGGGCTTTGCAAAAAGTCGCGGCGTTCCGGTAGAATCGCTGAAAAAAGAAGAAGTCAATGGTCAACTTTACGCTTTTGCCGTGATCAGGCAAGAGGGCAAAGATACGACTTTAATATTACCCGATTTATTAGGTCGCCTGGTAAGGCATTTAGTTTTTCCTAAAAATATGTATTGGAGAGAGCCCAACCTCAGGTTCGTGAGGCCTATACGCTGGCTTTTATGTCTTTACGGTAATGAAGTAGTACCCATGGAATTGGGGAATCTAAGGGGAGACAAGGTGACGCGTGGTCATAGATTTATGGGTTCGAGCAGGGTTGAGATAAACTCATCGAACGAATATTTTGAGAAGTTATATGATAATTATGTAATTGTCGATCAAGCAAAGAGAAAAGAAAAAATCTTATCTGGAATTGCGTCAGTTGAAAGGGAGCATCATGTTAAAGCCATGCTGCCCCCCGATCTGGTGGACGAAAACGTTTTTTTAGTGGAATATCCAGTTCCCTTTATTGGCACATTCGATGAAGGCTTCTTATCGCTTCCTGAAGAAGTCTTAATAATGGTCATGATCCATCATCAAAAGTATTTTCCCCTAAAAGATGACGGAGGGAAATTGAAGCCGGCCTTTGTTGGCATCAGCAACAACAGGGCTACCGATATGGAAGTTGTTAAAGAGGGTAATGAAAGGGTTCTTAGGGCCAGATTATCAGACGCGGTCTTTTTCTATAATGAAGATTTAAAGAAACCTTTAGCCGCGAGAGTAAACGAACTACAAAACATCGTCTACCAAGAATCGTTAGGAACTTTGTATGATAAAGTAGCCAGGATCAAAGAGCTGGCCCTGCATTTGTGCGAGCATCTGGGTTATGACAAAGAAACAGCAGATTTGGTAGAAAGAGCTGCATATCTTTCCAAAGCAGACCTGGTGACCAATATGGTTTATGAATTTCCAGAACTTCGAGGCGTGATGGGAAGGGAGTACGCCAAGGCCAACGGCGAACACGAACGAGTCTCTCAAGCCTTGTATGAGCAATACCTTCCTGCCTTCGTTGGCGACGTTTTGCCAAAGGATATTATTGGTGCCATCGTTGGCATAGCCGATAGAATTGATGACATTGCGTCTTGTGGCAAGATGGATTTACTTCCGACCGGTTCGCAGGATCCTTACGCCCTTAGGAGGACCGCAAGGTGTTTAAACGAGTTGATCCTGGGGCTTGGGATCGATGTCGATCTGAGTCATCTTGTGAGCCTGTCGGCTAAAAGTTTAGATTGCGAGCCAGAGGTAACAATGCGTGTAATTGAGTTTTTAAAGCAAAGATTGTATGTTCAGTTAAGGGAAAAAGGATTCTCCCATGATGTTGTTTCGCTTGCATTGGCAGTAATAGGCGAGAGGCCCTTGCAGGTCGTAAGATTGGCAGAAGAATTGGAATCCGTCAGAAACGAAGAATGGTTTCAGCGCTTAGCTACTGCTGCTGTCAGGGTCAGAAACATCTTGGCCAAAGCCCCAAACTTCGTGCCGACTGCAATTAACGAAACTTTCTTTCAGAATGACTTAGAAAGGGAACTATATCATAAAATCCAGGAGATAACGCCAAAGCTAAGTGGTGCGCTCAAGAGCTATCGATGGAAAGAGATTATCAGCTTGTTGTTGGATCTTGAACCGATAATATCCGAATTCTTTGATCAGGTGCTTGTAATGGCAGAAGATCCGGAGATCAGGCAAAATAGACTCTCCCTTTTATATGAGTGCAATAAATTATTTCATTTGGTGGGAGACCTTGGAGCCATCAGAGACTAGACCAGGTGGGAAAAATGAGTGTGAGGATTTTTATTGTGTCAGACTTCACGGGCGAAACGGCCGAGCACGTTGCAAAGGCCGCCACCAGCCAGTTTAGTAGCAAGGCAAGCGAGTTAGTGCGCTTTAGGTACGTCAATGACCAAGATCGACTGATGGAAGTGCTACGGCGAGCCCAAGATGAAGATGCTCTTATCATCGCCACCTTAGTAGATCATCAATTGCGCAATTTACTCGCAAAAGAAGCAAGCCGTAGGAATATCGATTTCATAGACATACTTGGTCCCATACTCGGAACCTTGGAGAAAAGAATCGGATCTCCACCACGCGAGACGCCTGGACTCATGAGGAGGA
>NZ_CALETC010000178.1:0-27862 GCF_937920065.1 Acetomicrobium mobile | reverse complement strand
TTAATGAAGCAATTGAAGCTACCAAGTCAGTGTTTTTAGTCATCAAGGAAAAAAGGGGCGGTCATTTCAAGCTGGAAGATTGCAAGCCCTATGTAGATGCTGTCAACAAGATGACGGTCATAGAGGGCCAATGCAAGGAAGTCATCGACCTCCATGTTCAATCGGTTAATGCTCATTATGAGATTTTAAAGGGTTTGACAGATTACATCCGTCCTGAGGATGATCCCTTCGTAGAACACTATCAGACCCCACCTATCCTCGAGATATTGTACGAAGAGGATCCAGAATTTAAGAAATCGATGGAGAAATTTATCGAAGCCATCGCAGATAACAAAGCGCTAATTGGTCGGGAAGCTACACGTCGTTACGGAGGCATGTATGGACCAACCTGTGTGGTCGACTTTGCCTTGTCCGTTGGTTCGGTACCGAATTTAGTCAACAAAATCTTAATAGACCTTGATATTCCTGAAAAGCACAAAAAGACGATATTAGCTTGCAAATCATGGGGCATGAATACGTCATACGGCTTTGGAGCAGCCTTTAGAGCGGCCATTGAATCGGGCAAATCCGCTGCTGAAGCAGAAGAAGCTGAGATCGAGCAATTTCAATTCATTTACAAGGAGCCTGTCGAAGCGCAAGCCAGATTGATGGAAACCCACAACCTTGGAGGTCACGGTCCCCATAGTTCATTTGACGTAAGAAAATATATGGCAGAATACAAGGACAGGATGCGTCCATATGTTGTAGCTGCCCTCAAAGCAGGTGTGCACCCCGCCAATATTACAGCTGTTCCGGCTTATTGTGTAGGCGATGTAGGACACCATATCTCCCAATCGGCGTACAATATGTTCAAGAGTGATATGGTCTTTGGAATATATGATGCAGTGATGCAGGTCTTTGAAAACACCTTGAAGAAAGGTTTAAAAGACGGGGCATTTAAGAGTGAATGGGATGTCCTTACTGTTGCTACAGGTGCGCCTGCCTGTGCAGTGGCGTATATTCTTTGGTTGGACAGCTTCACCGTTCCCATGGTAATAGATCTGCTTACGAAGCGCTTCCACAACTATTGCGTCATGAATCCCAAGAGGGGAGAGGCAGACGAACTGCATAATGTAGACTTCATGGATGTGATACTTCGCGGCGAGGAAATTCTCGATATTAGCCCCCTTGGAGCTGGCGGCAAAATTAAGGGAATCGAGATAGACTTGTCGCCGATAGATAAACATGAAATCGTGAGCAATCCGCAGCGTTACACCTATCCTGCCTGTGCAATTACCCAGCGGTTTGCGGCATTGATGGCCTTGGCAGACTTCCCATGCTATTTGACTCCCGAGTGCACTACTGCAACTTTAATGACGAATATCATAGCTAAGTACCCAGAGACGCCTGGAGCTCCGGTCAGGGCCTGCAAGGGATGCGCTGTCACAAAGCTCATAAAACGAAACGTTCCTTATGTTAAAGGCGAGGGCGTTGGTCCTTGCGGGTATTGCGAATGGTACAGGGCTGTATAAGTTAAGTAGAGATCAAAAAAGGGGCTCGGAGTGCATCCGAGCCCCTTTTGTATTATTCTGAAATAATGTAAGATAAGAAAAACAAAGGGAGGAGGTAAGTATCTTGAAAAAAATCTTGCTTCAACTGGATTGTGATCCATTCCCGAGCGTTTTTGATGTTGTAACTGCTTATGATGCAGGAGTTGATGTTGTTTTACAATACGGTAATGTCACGAAGGATAATGTTAGAGATTTGGTATACGGCGTGATGTTTACTCGCGGCGGTGAAAAATTGAAATCAAGCGCTATATTCATTGGCGGTTCTAATGTGAGTAAGGCGGAGGAAATATTGGAAGTTGTAAAAAACACTTTCTTTGGAAATGTTAGGAATTCAGTGATGTTCGATCCAAGCGGATGCAATACGACCTCAGCATCGGCGGTGGCAAAAATGTCTAAGCACGTTGACATTAAAGGTGAAAAGGTCGTCGTGCTTGCGGGGACCGGCCCGGTGGGACAACGTGCAGCGGCACTTTTTGCACTGGAAGGCGCACAGGTCGTTCTTACCTCACGGAGCATGGACAGAGCGAAAAAAGCCGTCGATGAGATTAAAAGAAGGTTTGGCTTCGATATAACCCCAGCAGCTGCCTTCGATGAAGATAGCACCAGACGCGTCCTGGAAGGAGCAGTTGCTGCCCTGTGCACAGGCGCACCGGGCGTTACATTGATACCTGAAAAAATATGGAAAACCAATCCCACCTTGAAAGCTCTGGGGGATGTCAATGCAGTTCCACCTCTAGGAATAGAGTGCATGAAGTCCTCCTTTGATGGAGAAAATATAGAGGGGAAAATTCTTTTTGGCTCCTCGGGGATTGGCGGCCTTAAGATGAAGGTCCATAGAGCATGTGTTGAGAGGCTCTTTGAAAGAAACGATCAGGTCTTTGATGCTGAAGCAATATTTGATGTGGCAAAGGAGTTATCCTGATTTTGAAAATTTTACTTGTGGGAGTTAGCACTAGAGCACTTGCTCAATCTGCATTAAAATCTGGCTTCCTTTGACGTAGTTTCGGTCGATTATTTCGGCGACTTGGACCAAAAACGCTTAATTCCGAACCTGGCATTAAGGAGAGACTTTGGTCTTCCCTTTGATGTCGATTCTATAATTAGGGTTTGTTCAATAGTAGATTATGACGCGCTCGTGTATACTGGGGGTGCTGATATTAAGCCCTCTCTCATTAGCGAGATATCGAGGGGTAAGTTGTTGTTGGGCAATATTCCGAGAACCCTTTGTGCGGTGAGGAATCCTTCGATATTAAATGATGTCTGCCTTAAAAGGGGAATAAATTTTCCTCAAACCATCGAGGCGTATGGGATGGCAGAGGTGGTTTGCGAGGGTAGATGGTTGGTAAAACCAGTTTATGGTGGGAGCGGGTATGGGATCGACTTTTACGAAGGCGGTAATTTAAAAGAAGGTTTCTACCTACAAAAGTTTGTCGAAGGCTCGCCAGCTTCCGTGTCCTTTTTGTCGGATGGGAAGGAGTGTCGCTTGTTAGGGTTGACGGAGCAGTTGATAGGCGAAAAAAGGCTCGGTAGTTCTGGATTTCAGTGGTGTGGCAATATCTATCCTCTTGTTACCACCACGGAGAGTTGCCTGGGTGAAGTCATGGCTGGTTGGGGACAGGAATTGACGGAAGCCTTTGGCTTAAGAGGCTTGTTTGGTGTGGATTTTGTATTGGATGCAAAGGGTAGGCCCTTTTTAGTGGAAATAAATCCGCGATACAGTGCATCTATGGAGTTATTTGAGCCTTATGTAGATCCTTTTTTGTTTACCCTTCATATATCAGCTTGCGAGGGAAGACTTCCCGAATTTTCCGTGCAAAGGCCTTCACGTTTCACTTCCAAGGGAATAGTTTATGCTAAGGCCGATGTAACTCTACCCGATACCAGGGGTTGGTTAGGACGCAGGGGAGACGTCCCCTTTCCGGGGGAGAAAATTTTAAAGGGCTCCCCTATATGTACTGTATATGGGTTTGGGGAATCCCGGGAAAGCTGCTTATCTGATCTTTACGAAGAGGCTGATGAAGTGTACGAAGAACTGAAAGAAGTGGATGAAGGATGAGCAAAGAAAAAAATGGCAAGGAAATTGTCTGCACAATGATATCAGGCCGCACCTTGGAGCAGGCCAAAGAGATGCACAGTGGTAAAAATAGCAAAAGTTACAGTGAAGCGGTTGGCAAGGTATATGTTTCACCCTTGCTTTTAAATGAGCTTGGCTTGGCTGAAGGCGAAAAAATTGTATTGAAAAGCTCCTTCGGTCGGGCTGAGGCAAGAGCATATGTTGATCCTGGATTGCCTCACTTCGTAGTTTTTATTCCCATGGGACCAGTTGCAAACCTTTTGGTTGGTTACGAAACCGAGGGGACGGGAATGCCCTCTTTTAAGAGTGTGCAGGTGGAGGTATGTGGGGCATGTTGACAAAGGCGAAAGACGTCGTCTGCACATTCTGTGGATGCCTGTGTGATGATATAATTTTAACTTTAGATGAAAATCGCATCGTTAAAGTAGAGAGGGCTTGCGCTAATGGGATGGGATTATTTAAGAATTACAATCCCGACCTGCTTTCTCCCAAAATCAGAGGGAAGGAAGCTTCTTGGGAAAAAGCGATCAAGGAGGCTTCCGAAATACTTTCATCTGCGAAGTATCCTTTGATTTATGGTCTTTCATCCACTTCCAGCGAGGCTCAGCGAGTTTCTGTTAAGTTGGCGGAAGCGTTAGGTGCGTCTATAGATTCTACTTCTTCTGTATGCCATGGACCTACCGGTTTGGCGATGCAGTTTGTTGGTGAACCAACCTGCACCTTAGGTGAGATTAAAAATCGGTCTGATCTTTTGATATTTTGGGGGTGTAATCCCGTAGTTTCCCATAGTAGGCATTTTGCGAGATATTCCGTTATGCCAAAGGGGCGTTTTGTCCAAGATGGCAGGAAAGGTCGTAAGATCGTAGTTATAGACGTGCGATTGACACAAACTGCGAGGGTGGCCGATGTGTTTTTGCAGGTCAAACCCGGGGGTGATTTCGAATTGTTAGTCGCTTTAAAGGCATTAGTGAAAGGTAAATCTTTAGATGCGGTAGAAGCAGGAGGAGTCTCGACAAAAGTCCTACAAGAACTTGTCACTGATATGAAGGCCTGCCGCTATGGCGTGATATTTTTTGGGATGGGCTTGACCATGACAAAGGGAAGAGACCTTAACGTTAGGGAACTTTTTTCTTTAGTTAAGGAACTGAACGATCATACGAAATTTTCGGCTTTGCCAATGCGCGGCCATGGAAACGTCACTGGTGCCGATCAAGTCATGTCGTGGCTTTGTGGCTATCCTTTTGCAGTGAACTTTTCCAAGGGTTATCCTAGATACGGCCCAGGTGAATTTTCAGTCGTCGATCTGTTGTGCAACAAAGAAACGGATGCCTTGCTTGTTCTAGCTTCCGATCCTGTTGCTCATCTTCCGAGTAAAGCTGTGGATCATATCATGGAGATTCCAACCATAGTAATCGACCCCGCCGAAAGTCTCTCCGCTAAAAAAGCTACAGTGTACTTTCCTACAGCTATGTATGGGGTGGATTGCGAGGGAACAGCTTACAGGATGGATGGTGTGCCCCTGCGTTTAAAGGCCCCCATGAAGGGAAACAGGCCCAGCGATGAAGAAGTATTAGAGGCAATTCTTGAGGGCGTGAGAAGATGTTAGTGATAAAGGGTGGTCAAGTATACGATCCTATAAATGGCATAAATGGCGAGACAAAGGACATCTGGATAGAAGGCGGCAAGATAGTAGAGTCATTAGGCCACATTCCTCAAGATGTAACTGTGATAGACGCTCTCGGGATGATTGTAATGCCCGGTGGGATCGATATACACGCTCATATTGCCGGCTCCAAAGTAAACACAGGGCGTAAATTATGTCCTGAAGATCATTACGAACATTTCAGAATGGCAAAAGGCGGTTTGAGATCAGGCGTTGGGTTTACAGTGCCGACGACGTTTTTGACCGGATATAAGTATGCTGAAATGGGGTACACAACCGTGGTTGAGGCGGCCTCAGCTCCTATAGTGACACGTCATACTTATGAAGAGCTGGAGGACATGCCTATTTTGGATAAAGCCATACTCATTACCTTGGGCAACAACGAACTTTTGATGGATCGAATTGCGATGGGAGAAATGGATGAAGCTAGGGATTTGGTCGCGTGGTTGCTTAAATCTGCCGGCGGATACGGTGTCAAAGTTGTTAACCCTGGAGGAGTAGAAAACTGGAAATGGGGTGGCAATGTCACCTCTTGGGATGACGAGGTGAAATATTTTAATCTCAGCCCCAGAAAGATAACAAAGGCTTTGATAAAAATAGCTGATGAATTGGGCTTGCCCCATCCTGTGCACCTTCATGGAATTAATTTAGGATTGCCTGGTAGCGATATAACGACTGCTGAGATAATTAAAGACGCCTGCGGTAGACTGCATCTGTGTCATCTGCAATTTTTAAGCTACGGAAAAGACAAGAAGGGACGAATGTGCAGTGGGGGAAGTTATATTGCGAATCTCATAAACGAACACCCTAACGTGACTCTGGATGTGGGTCAGATCGTCTTTGGAAATGCAACTACCATGACTTCTGATGGTCCGCTCGAATATAGGATACAGAAGATGACGGGGCACAAGTGGTGCAACGATGATGTGGAATGTGAAACTGGCGGCGGAATAGTGCCGCTTGAATACAAAATTACTTCTCTCTCGTCGGCGATACAATGGATAACAGGAATGGAGTTATTTCTTCTCGTGAAAGACCCTTGGAGTATAGCGCTGACGACCGATCACCCCAATGCCGGACCTTTTTTCTGTTATCCTCAAATTATCAGGTTGCTTATGGATAGGGATTATAGGAATTATTTCATTAGTTTATTGCCGCCCAGGGCTTTCAGGGGGTCGGTTTTAAAGGATCTTGACAGAGAATATAGTTTATATGAGATAGCGATAATAACGAGGGCTGCGCAGGCAAAAATTTTGGGTCTGGCCAACAAGGGGCATCTGGGCATTGGCGCGGATGCAGATGTTTCTATATATGCTCCTGAAAATTTTGGTAAAAGACAATGCATATGTCGTTTCAAACATTGTCGTCGTGCCTTGGACTTCCCCTCCTGGGTCATTAAAGGCGGAGAAGTTGTGGTAAAGGACGGGGTTGTGTTAAATGAGGTTCCAAGCGTCGTTTTTAGGGTTGCGCCGTCCCACGATGAGTCCATCAAGGATAAAATAAGAGAAGAATTTGAAAAATATTATACAATTTCCTTTGACAATTACCCCGTTCAGGAAGATTACCTGAAAAACACGAAAGAGGTGATCTGTGGGTGAAGGACCAGGGACACGTTGCCTTCATTCTTTTAGGGGCCAATCTAGGTGACAGGCAGAGCAATATTCTGCAAGCGCTTCAATATATTCAAGTAAGGGCTAACATAGCAAAGGTTTCATCATTTTACGAGACAGAGCCTCTAGAAGGATCGGATCAACCTGAATATTTAAATATGGCTTGTCAAATAGAGACAAACGATGGTCCCAAAGAACTTTTGCAGTTTTTAAAGTGGGTGGAAAGGAGGATGGGGCGGACCGTCTCTGAAAAATATGCCCCAAGGCCAATAGATATTGACCTTTTGTTATATGACGATTTGATCATCAGAGAAAGCGATCTTTGGATTCCTCACCCAAGAATGCACGAAAGAGCCTTTACATTAATACCTCTAACGGAAATAGCGCACGATTTAGTGCATCCGGTGCTTAATGAAACTATTGAGGCATTGGCCAAGAAGATAGACGCTTCAACTGTGAAGAAGGTGAACAGGAGTCTTAAATTCAATCTTGAAAGGGATATACAAGGGGGACAGCCCTCGATAAATATAGGATTATCTCGGGTAGGCATCACGAACCTCAACAGGGTTATCCGCTTGGGTTCTGAGGATAAAGCAGCGCTTTTTTATGCCAACTTAGATTTTTTTGCCTATCTTGATCCTTCTAAAGCCGGCGTACATATGTCAAGATTTGCCGATGTATTGGAGGGGATGCTAGAGGAAATTTCCCTCGAACCGACTCCTGATATCGAAAGCCTGGCAGATAGGCTAGCGCTTCAAGTTGTGCAATCTCAAAGGGCAAAAAAGGCAGAGGTGCATATAAAGGCTCGATATCCCATGGAAAGGGTGACTCCCATATCGGCAAAAAAAACGGAAGAATTATTTACTTTTATAGGCATAGCATCTACTAATGGCACAACCTCTCGTCGGATTATTGGCGTTGAAGCAGAAGGCATGACTACCTGTCCATGTGCACAGGATATGATGGCAGCACATTCCAGGATGTTGCTCGAAGAAGCTGGATACAGCAAGGATGATGCCTTGAAGATCGTGAGTTTAATCCCAATGGCTACGCATAATCAGCGAGCAAGGGGAACTTTGCTCGTGGGGTCCAACATGCCCGTACGCGCCGAACATTTGGTCCACATAGTCGAAGCTTCCATGAGTTCGGAGACCTACGAGCTGCTAAAAAGACCTGACGAATTTTTTGTGGTTAATAAAGCTCATCAGAATGCAAGGTTTGCAGAAGATGTAGTTCGACATATGCTTTTTAATTTAGTTGAAATATATCCGGATCTTCCGGATGAAACTTTTGTACTTGCCAGAGAGGAAAGCTTTGAGAGCATTCACCAACATAATGCCTTTGCGGAGCGAAGCGGCTTGCTGGGAGATTTAAGAGCAGAACTGCGCAATAAAGGCGAGGCAATCCAGTCAAATGTCACTCTTGAGGAGTGGTTGAACTTATGAAAATAGCTTGGGTTATCACGGGCGCGGGGCATTTTTTAAAGGAATGCTTTGAGATTGTGGGAGAGCTCAATGGTCGGGCGGTTCTTTTTTTCTCGAAAGCAGGTTTGGAAGTAACAAAGATGTATGGGTTAAACGATTTTTTGGCAAAACGGAATATTCACGTCATAAATGACGAGAAAGCAAGCTCACCGTCATGCGGTGCTTTTGCGGCACGCAGATATGAGGTTCTTGTGATTGCACCGGCTACGTCAAATACTATTGCTAAGTGCGCTTTGGGAATAGCAGACTCTCTTCCTACCAACTTGTTCGCACAAGCAGGAAAATCCCAGATTCCCATATTAGTGTTACCAAGTGATACTGCACCTAAGATTGATTCAGTGATCCCCTCTGGGAGAACAATAGAAGTATATCCAAGGCCAGTTGATCTGCAAAACGTTAAGATTCTAAAATCCTTTCCGGGCGTGACGGTTACAACCAGCGTCGAGGAGCTGAAAAGTTGTCTAAAATCTTATTTGTAACTGGAAAACTAGCCCGTGAAGCCTTGAGTAATATTTTAAGAAGGATTAATCCCCCTTTTGAATATGAAGTGGTAGTTTTGCCGATTTCTGTGGCAGCCTTGATGAATGTCTCGTGGGTTAGATCCCGACTGCGTGATGCAAGAGGAGCGGATCTGGTCCTGTTGCCAGGCTTGTGTCAGGGCGATGTAAACACATTGGCCGAAAGCCTTGGCGTTCAGGTCATGAAGGGGCCCAAAGATTTGAGGGATCTTCCCAATTATTTCGGGTTTTTCACACATCAGAAAACGATAGAGTCTCCCGTGCAAATAGTAGCTGAAATAGTTGACGTTCACAAATTATCTCTAGATGAAGTGTTACTTAAAGCCTATGAATACAGCGATCAAGGAGCATCGATAATTGATCTTGGAGGCCCGGTTAAAGGTCCGATTCCAAATATAAAGGAAATTGTTTCGACTTTAAAGAAAAGAGGGTTTAGGGTTAGCTTGGACAGCTTTGACGTGCAAACAGCTTTGGAGGCAGATGAAATAGGCTTAGATCTTTATCTGAGCGTGAACGATGCCAATATCGAAGTCGCCTCACAATTATCCTGTCCGGTAGTGGTGATACCCGATTTCGAGAATAAAAGCATAAATTCATTGATAAAAAATGTGAAGAAATTAAAGGAAATGAACAAAAAATATATTGTCGATCCTGTGCTGGATCCTCTTCCCTTCGGTTTTTCTCAGTCTGTACATCGCTTTGTAGAATATAGAAACCTTTTCCCCAATGATGACATGTTCATGGGAATAGGAAATTTAACCGAGCTGACGGAAGCGGATTCCACGGGCATAAATGCATTGCTTTTGGGAATCTGCGTAGAGTTGAAGGTCCGCTACGTGTTGACCACGGAGGTAATTGGTTGGGCAAAGGGCGCTGTTAAAGAGTCCATGCTAGCAGGGAGGCTAATGGGCAGCGCAAAGGAGCTGGGAGTTTTGCCAAAGGGTTTTAATGCGGGTTTAGTGACGGCGAAAGATATGCCCTTTGAACCTTATCATGAAGATGAAATAGTCCATATGTACAGCCAGGTGCAAGATAAAAATTTTCGTATCTTCGTAATAGGTGACACGGTGTATTTATTTAATAATTCTGTTTTTCTTAAAAGCAGCGATATGGAGACATTATGCCAGAGTTTGAATGTAGATGATCCAAGCCATGCCTTTTACCTGGGCAGAGAGTTGGAAAGGGCTTTTTTGGCCGCTAAATTGGGGAAAAAATACGTTCAGGAACGCCCCCTTAGTTGGGGTTATATGTCGGAAGATGATTTATGAGGTTATCCTTTCCACTTTACGGCCCGATGGATCGCCACATTGGGCTCCCATGGGTTTAAGGGAAGAAGGAAGTTTTTACGTTTTACGACCTTTTAAAACGAGCCATACATATAAATTTCTACTAAAACATCCCTATGCTGTTGCTAATATCGTCGACGATATATTGCCCTTTTGCATGAGCGCGCTTGGCGATCCGTCGTTTGATTGCATACCAGCTCGCCACATAAAAGGTTTCGTATACGTCGATGTATGTGCCTGGATGGAGCTAGAAGCTATAGAAGAAAAGAACGGCGAAGAGGCATCCAGCTTTATTTGTTCGCTAGTTTACCGTGGAATGGGACGGTCCTTTAGTGGGTATAATAGAGCAAGGGGTTTAATAATGGAACTTCTGGTAGCGGCGACGCGATATCAGTTTTACACAGAGGGTTTTTTTGAAAAACTTATTTCAGAGGCAAGGGTGCTGACCGAAAAAACAGGCGGAGAAGGTGAAAGAAAAGCCATTTGCATAATAGAGGAATATCTTAAGGGGGTATTTAGTTGAAGGTAGTTGAGGTTGATGTTGGCGCCAGGTTGCACTTTGGCTTCTTGGATCTGAATGGTAGCTTGGGGAGGATTTTTGGCGGCATAGGCGTCGGCATAGAGGAGCCCAGGACAACGTTGGTGGCCACATCTAACGACGCCCTTGAGGCAGTGGGACCAGACAGCGCGAGGGCTTTGAAATTTGCTAGAAGATTTATGGGTCATTTCGACTTGAAAGAAGGCGCTTCAGTGAGGATATCGTCATCTATACCCCCTCATGTGGGTTTGGGATCGGGTACTCGTTTAGCCCTGGCGGTAGGCAAGGCTTTATCCACTCTTTTCGATATAGACACCTCGATTGAGGATCTGGCAAACATCATGGGAAGGAGCAAAAGGTCAAGCGTTGGCACGGTTAGTTTTGAGCGAGGCGGATTTGTCTTAGATGGAGGACATCGCAAAGAGGGAATACGAGGTTTTCCTCCATTATTGTTTCACACAATGCTTCCGATTGATTGGTTTTTTGTAGTAGTTGTTCCTATGTCATTGAGGGGAACAAGCGGCAATGAGGAGGATAAAAAATTCAAACAGTTGAAAGTGCGAGAAGAGGTATCTTCAAAGATATGCAGAATAGTTTTAATGTCGATGCTGCCATCCATACTTGAAGAAGATGTTAGAAATTTCGGAAGTGCTGTTTCGGAAGTGCAAAGACTCATGGGCGAATGTTTCTCCTCTATACAGGGAGGGAATTTTATTTCTCCCCTATCCGAGGAGATCGCGTTATTTATGGAAAATGAAGGTGCTTTTGGCGTAGGACAGAGCTCATGGGGTCCAACTGTTTACGGAGTAGTCGAGGGTTATGAAGCGGCACATGCACTATCTCTGAAGCTACAGAAAGTTTTAAGGGATGAATCTATGATTTTCGTTTCCTCCTGTGCTCATGAGGGGGCGAGAGTTGAAGTAAGAGGAGATCGGTTCGATGATTTTTAACGGCGTTGAAATTGACGATACTTATGCAGAAGCTTTTTCCATGTTGGGAAGTCGCCTGGTCATAACTGCAGATACCCTGGAATTAGCCATGACTGCAGCGACATCAGCCACGGGGTTTGCTACTTCTGTCATAGGATGTGGTTGTGAGGCCGGCATAGAGTCGGAATTAGATCCTGCTCGAACTCCCGACGGCCGCCCAGGCGTGAGCGTATTGATATTTGGCGTTTCATTATCTGCCTTAGAATCTCAGCTTATTGCAAGGGTAGGACAAGCAATAATGACTTGCCCGACTACAGCTTGTTATAACGGCTTAGAGGGAGAAAAAGAAATAAATGTGGGAGGCAAGCTGAGATATTTTGGCGATTCCTACCAAGCGAGTAAAATGTTGGACGGCAAAAGGTTTTGGAGGATCCCCGTAATGGACGGAGAGTTCCTTGTGCAGGAAAAGTTCGGAGTAAAAAGCGGGATCGGCGGAGGCAACTTATTGATACTGGCGAAAGATGTCGTCTCCTGCCTTGAAGCTGCGCAAAAGGCCGTCAAAGCCATGAAAAAAATCGAGGGCGTTATATTACCATTCCCCGGCGGGATTGTGCGAAGCGGCAGTAAGGTTGGGTCTACTTATCCATTTCTTACAGCTTCGACCAATACTCCCTTTTGCCCAACCCTGAGAAGACAAGTTGTCACTTCCCTGCCTGAAGGGGTTAATGCGGTATACGAGATAGTTATAGACGGTCTTGATGAAAAAGCCGTAAGGGACGCCATGGGCGTTGGGCTTGTGGCCATTTGTTCTTGTGATGTTATCTCAGTGACAGCGGGCAACTATGGTGGGACACTTGGACAGTATAAGTTTTTTTTACACGAGATTTTAAAAAACATGTGATAAAAAACCTTAAATAGGATTGAAAATGGGATGAGGATGAAGCAAATGCAAAGTTGTGCCCTTTGCACTTTGGCGAGGAAATTTTCGGTGAACAAAATAAAAGGAGTAACCTTGACTTTAAAAAAATGCGGGACGATTCCAATTGAAGTTGATGGAGTGTTGCCAGAATTTGTTTTAGGTCGCAAAGTCCATGAAATTTGCTCTATGAAGATAAACGTCGGCAAAGAAAAGTTTGACCTCGGGGATGTCTTCGAGGTGAAATGCGATGGAGATGAAGCTCTGATATTTGAAGGCGATATGAACCACGTGAAGCGCATAGGCGAGCTAATGTCTTCGGGAATTATCATTGTTAGAGGTTCCGCTGGCATGCATTTAGGTGAGCGCATGAACGGGGGTACGATATACGTCGACGGTGACATAGGAGCGCGATGTTGTTGTGAGATGCGCGGTGGCACGGTTGTCGTCAATGGGGATGCCCAAGCAATGCTCGGGTCTCCTCTTCCAGGCAATGCAAAAGGAATGAGAGGCGGAACAATTACCGTTTTTGGTTCAGTTGGCACAAGGACAGGGGAAGGGATGAGAAGGGGCGTTATAGCAGTTTTGGGAGACGCGGGAGATTTTGCGGGTGTTAACATGATAGCCGGTACTATTGTCGTTTTCGGGAATCTTGGTAGTAATGCTGGGGGTGGCATGAAACGAGGCAGCATAATTGCCCTCGGAGGCGTAGAAAAAATACTTCCGACTTTTTTATACGCTTGCACCTATAAGCCAACATATTTACGCCTTTATTTTAATTACCTGAGGAACTTTGGTTTCCCAGTTACCGATGATCTCTTTAAAGGATCGTATCAAAGGTATATAGGAGATGTGTCTTCCCTTGGGAAAGGAGAGATGTTGATCCTTGAAAAGCCTTAATGAAGGCGCTTTTAAATGCGTAGAAGAAATGATCAGTAAAGCTTGGGAACTGGAGATCTCTATTGTTAAGGTGGGCAACGGGGCCACATTGATCGATGCCGGGGTTCATTCAGTCGGTTCCTACGAGGCCGGGCGTCTTTTCGCGGAAGCCTGTATGGGTGGATTGGGAAGCATCACTTTTGGTCATGATCCTGAATTATTAGTCCCCAGCGTTATAGTAAAAGTTTCAAGCCCGGCTGTTGCCTGTCTAGGATCCCAGTATGCAGGATGGGCTCTTGAAAGTGAAGGTTATTTCGCTCTAGGATCTGGCCCGGCAAGATCGCTTTATAGGGGTGAAGCGTTATATGAAAAGCTCGGTTACGACGAGGTGTCCTCTGTGGCGGTCCTAGCCCTTGAGTCTTCGTCTTTTCCTCCTGAATCTCTTTTAGATTACGTTGCAAGCAGATGCGGTGTTGATCCTCAAAGATTATATGTCTTGGTGGCGCCTACCCATTCCTTGGTTGGATCTATACAGGTCGTTTCAAGGGTTGTCGAGACCGGGATTCATAAAATGTTCGAGCTGGGTTACGATGTTTTAAAAGTTCAACATGGATTTGGCGTTTGTCCAATTCCCCCTTTGCCCAATGATCCCATGATAGCAATGGGAAGGACCAACGATGCGGTTTTATATGGAAGCAGGGTTTGGTATACCTTGCATGATGAAAAATCAGAAATTGATACCCTTATCGATAAATTGCCTTCCGATTCATCTCGTGACTACGGATTGCCCTTTTTAGATCTTTTTAGAAAATATAATTTTGATTTTTATCAAGTTGACCCCCTATTGTTCAGCCCTGCCTGCGTAACCATTAATAATGTGATAAACGGAAATTACCGTAGTGTGGGGAGAAAAAATATCGATCTTTTGAAGCGAGAATGGTTTTGATGAGGGTTGTCATTTTAGGAAGCATGAACGCTTGGCATGTGGAAACCTTAAAGCGAGCATTTGAGGATCGGGGCGCCGTGGTTGGCGTCGTGCGTACAAGGGATATGAAGGTTAAGATAAAAGAAAACGAGGTTGTATGTTCAGGAGACACAGATTTGGGCGATGCGGACATGGTTGTAGTTCGTTCGTTGCCGGGAGGCTCCTTAGAGCAAGTAATATACCGAGTGGACATGCTTCATGTGTTAGAAGAGATAAAGGGAATTAGAGTGATAAATTCTCCCAAGGCATTGGAGAGGACAGTTAATAAGATGTACACGACTGCTTTGTTTTCAAAAGCAGGATTGCTGGTTCCCGAAACTCATATTGCAGAGCGTTATGACGACGCGATGAAGGCCTTCGAGGTTTTGGGGGGAGATGTCGTGGTAAAACCGCTTTTTGGTTCTGAGGGCCGAGGCATGACAAGGGTGACCGATTCGGAAACAGCACATAGGGTATTCATGGCGTTGAATCAATGTAGGTACGTTTATTATCTGCAAAAATTCATACCTCACAGTGGCATGGATATCAGGACCTTTGTCATAAAGGGTCATGTTGTCGCAGCCATGGAAAGACACGCATCTGATTGGAGATGTAACGTTGCTTTGGGTGCACAAGTTAAACCATTAATTCCAGACCAGAATATAATCGATTTAAGCGTTAAAGCTGCCAATGCAGTGGGGGCCATTTACGCCGGCGTTGATATATTACCCGCTAAGGATGGTCAGCTTTATCTTTTGGAGGTAAATGGCATTCCGGGGTGGAGGGGTTTACAGCAGACTACATGCCTTAATATAGCTTCTATTATTGTGGATTTTTTGCTAGGTGATATGTAACATGAAATATTCTGTTGATGAAATAACTTGGGCTGCGCAGTTGGCGAGTATTGTTGAAGTATGCTCGGAAAAACCGGGTAACGTGCATATAAACCAATATTTTGGGGATGCAAATCCCCTCGATTTTTTTGCGGGAGCAGTGGCGATAGGGCCGGTCTTTCAACGTGTCAAGGATCTTTCCGTGGGAGATATTGTTTTAAAGGGCGTAGAAAGCAGATCGAAACTTTCCTCTACGAATGTCAACTTGGGCATCTTACTGCTTTTGGCACCTTTAGCTAAGGCGTCGGTCAAATGCGAAAGCGGATCCGGGGCTCCTGCGATCAAAGATTCGTTAAAAGGCGTCCTCGATGAACTATCAGAAGACGATGCCGTCGCGGTTTTCAGGGCCATAAGATTGTCTAATGCTGGGGGGATTGGTTATGTAGATCGATATGATGTTAGAGAAGATCCTCAGGGGATCACATTGCTCGATGCCATGTATTTGGCGCAAGAACGTGATTCAATCGCAAAGGAATACGTGACAAACTTTGCGATCACATTTGAAGTTTCGTTGCCTTCACTCAAAGATACATTAGGCAGAGGGACTACTCTGCGTGATGCTATTTTGCATACATATTTAGTAATTTTGGCAGAAATACCAGATACCTTGATAGCGCGCAAGTTGGGTTTGGGTGAGGCATTTGAGGTTTCCAAAAAAGCCTTTGAGGCAATAAAGAGGGGTAGCATCTTTACCCTATCAGGTCGCGAGGCTATTAAAGATCTCGATTGCTACCTTCGCGATGAAAAACATGCAAGAAATCCCGGCACTACCGCTGATTTGACTGTCTCTGGCTTGTTTTTGTTTTTCCTTGATTCCATCCGTTGTGGAACAGTTTCATCGTATCTCGGGCGTTGGTGAGCTTCATTGCTGCTAGCAGTCCAGCCTTACCATAAATTGTTTACCACCATATTCCCTCAAGCTGTTTTCATCGGCACTTTCGCGGCGTTTAGCTAGTTGGGTAAATTTAACCATCGAGCTCGTATCACCAGATACTGCGTTTGGGTGGTGTCTATTTATTTCCCAACGCAAAATTGACTAAAAATCGCATGGATGAGGTCTTCGTCGAAGTTTCGCCCAAGCAATCTATCGAGATAGTATCTAGCTTCGTATAAATTAGAGGCCACTAGTTCCTCAGGTTCGCCCATATTGATGGACGCAATCGCATTATCCACGCAGGACAGGACGTTTTTTAGCATTTCTATTTGTCTTGCAGTTGCATTAAACCCTTCATTTATGGCTGAATGTTTGATTAGTTTATTCACCAAGCGTTCCTTCAGTTTTTCTATAGCGAGCTTATCGAATGCTGAGAGCACCGTTATCTCGCTGTCCGGTGCGATCTCCCTTAAATCGTCAGGAGAGACGATCTGAGGAATATCGGCTTTATTGATTGCTATTATGTGGGGATGGGTTTTTAATTCCTCTGCCAAGTTAATATCATCTTGAGTAAGCGCTTCACTACCATCGATGATCCATAATCTTAAGTCAGCTTCTCTAAAGGCCTTTTGGGCCATGCTGACTCCTATCGTCTCCACGACGTCATTAGTGGCCCTTAAGCCTGCCGTATCCATAAAAATTATCGGTATCCCTTTATAAACTATCATCCCCTCGATGACATCTCTCGTCGTTCCTGGTATGGGCGTTACTATAGCTCGTGCTTCTTCGAGTAAGGCATTAAATATGGACGATTTCCCCACATTTGGTCGTCCCACGATGGCGACTTTGATCCCGTCCCTCAAAACTTTGCCGACATTGCAGCGAGATATTAATCTTTTGAGATTTGTTGAGATTTGATTTAGCTTTTTTAATACCTCATCGGATGGTAAAAAAGGTATATCCTCTTCGGGAAAGTCCAAATTCGCCTCGAGATTGGCCGATAGATTAAGTAATAAATCGTATATCTCAGCAATCTTAATTGACAGTTCGCCGCGAAGGGTTCTCGCGGCGGCACGAAGTGCTTCGTCACTTTTGGCCCTGATTATGCCTAACACTGCCTCAGCTTGAGTTAAATCTATCCTGCCGTTTAGAAAAGCCCTTTGAGTGAATTCCCCGGGTTCGGCAAGGCGGGCCCCCTGGTCGATCAAGAGCTCCAGGCATTTTGATGCCACGAGAAGCCCCCCATGGCAATGTATTTCTACCACATCTTCGCCGGTGTAGCTTTTGGGCGCGCGAAACCACACGCCCAGCACTTCATCTAGGTGGTCACCGTTTTCGTTCACTAAGAAACCGTTTCTCATGTACCTTGGGGGTGTTTCCTTCAATGGCTTAATTCCTTTAAATACCTTTTCCGCAAAATCTAACGCCTGGGGGCCGGAAAGCCGTACTATCGCTATTCCGGCCTCCCCCCAAGCAGTAGATATGGAAGCAATTGTATCGTTATAGTTCAAGAAATACTTTTCTAACGCCAATCGCTACGCCCTTTTCGTTTTGGTGGTTTTAATGTCATTATATCTCAATATCTCGCATCATAAGGCAGTAATAACTAAGGAGTGTTTTGATACACACTAAGATTTTAGAAGTTCTTGCATAGCCTCTCCCAAACGTCTGATTCCTTCGTCCATATCTTTGGGGGATGCGAAGGTAAAACACATTCGCAAAGAACGTTCTCCGCCGTTTTGGTTTGGGTAGAATGATTCGCCGGGCACGAAAGCGACCTTTTTCTCCAAGGCCTTTTCATATAGATCCGATGTTTTTATCGTTTTCATCTCAAGCCAGTAGAAAAAGCCGCCTCCTGGTTTTACCCATGAAACTTCATCCAGTGGGAGATGTTTTTTTAGGCATTCTTCCATGTTGTCTCTCTTTTTGCGATAATGGTCCACTATATGAGGCAGGTAGTCATCTAAATGACCTTTCCTGCAATACTCATAAACTAGAGCCTGGGCCACAACGCTCGTACACAAGTCTGTGCCTTGCTTAAAAATGGCCATCTTTCTAATAAGCTCTTTATTGCCCACCACCCAGGCTACACGTGTGCCAGGCGCCAAAATCTTTGAAAAAGTGCAAGCGTGTACGACCAGGCCTGATTGGTCTAAGGAAAAGAGCGTTGGCAAATCTTCTCCCTCAAAGCGGATGTAAGCATAAGGGTCATCTTCTAAAACGACGATTTCGTATTTACTCGCGATTTCGACCAGTTTCTTTCGCCTTTCTAAAGACATGGTACATCCCAGGGGATTGTGGAAGTTTGGGATCGTGTATATAAATTTGATGCGTTTGCCCTGAGATAGTGCATTTTCTATCATTTCAGGGAGCTGATCCACCAACATGCCATCAGCGTCGCAAGGTATGGTCAGGAATTGAGCGCCATGGTTGTGCATTGTCAAGGTTGTTCCGACAAAGGTTGGTTCCTCAGTTATTACCAAATCACCTTCATCTATTAGGGTCCAACAGAGCAAATCTACCACCTGCGTAGAACCTGTAGTTATCAGGAGCTCGTCTTGCGAGATCGATCTGCCCATCCTGGGAGCAATCCAAGAGCAAAGGAAATCTTTGAGGGGTGTGTAGCCCTCCGTGGTTCCATATTGAAGCACATCTTTGCCCTGCTCTTTGAGTATGCTGGCAGATTCGTAAAACAAATCCACAGGAAATGATTCAGGATCGGGATTACCACCGGCAAACGATATCATGCCTGGTTGCCTGGTAGCATGCAACATTTCCCTTATCGGAGAAGGCCTTAAACTGCTTACCTTTTCGCTATACAACTTATCCCAAGCGCTCATACCTTTTTCGCCTCCTAATTTTATCGTTCCTGCCTAAAAAGTTACTAATATTATAGCATGCAATCTAGTGATCGTCCAAAGCGTTCAATTGGGTCCAAGATGGTGTAAAATAACATAAATAATATTAGAACGGTTACGGGGGTGTTTACTAATTGATGAAGCGAATGGACTTGTTGAGTGAGCTGGTAGTGGAAAACCAGACGAAAATGGTTTTGCTGGTGATAGATGGGTTGGGGGGTTTGCCAGGAGAGGATGGTAAAACTGAGCTTGAGGCGGCCCTGACGCCAAATTTTGATAAGTTGGCAACCAAGGGCGAAACAGGCTTATTGCAAATGGTTGATCCAGGCATTACCCCAGGCAGCGGTCCGGGACATTTGGCTTTGTTTGGATATGACCCTTTAGAATTTCGCATTGGACGTGGAATACTCGAGGCATTAGGCGTAGGAGCTCAAGTGGAGTCGCAGGATGTATGTGCCAGGGGTAATTTTGCAACTTTAAGCCCCGACGATGTGGTGTTAGATAGAAGGGCAGGTCGCATTTCGACGGAAAGGAACAAAGAACTGATATCCTTTCTTTCAGAGAATATTAAGGAAATAAGAGGAGTTAAGGTAAGACTATATTCGGGAGAAGAACATAGGTTTGTCGTTGTATTTTCCGGGGACGGTTTGTCGGAAGAAGTTGAGGATGCTGATCCTCAAAAGAACGGCTTGCCGATGAAGTGGGCAGCTGCTACCTCCTCGAGAGGAAATTTAACGGCCACCATTGCCAACGAGTTCATCAAAAGGGTTAGAGACTTATTGATCAATGAAAAACAGGCTAACGGTTGTTTATTGAGGGGATTCTCTCAAGCGCCACACATGCCTTTACTGCCGCAGTTGTATAAGATCAAACCTGTCGCCATTGCAAACTATCCTATGTATAAAGGAATAGCTCGATTGGTGGGCATGGATGTAGTCGATGCAGGGCAAAATCTTGAAGGGCTTTTTGAGACGCTTCCCTCGAAGTGGGATGAGTACGATTTCTTTTACGTTCACGTGAAGTATACCGATAGCTACGGCGAGGATGGCAATTATGACGCCAAAAAGGAAGTCATTGAGAAGGTCGACTCCTTAATGCCCAAGGTGCTAGAATTGAATCCTGATGTGTTGGTAATTACGAGCGATCATAGCACGCCTTGCCAGCTAAAAAACCATTCTTGGCATCCAGTGCCGGTGCTGCTTTTTAGTCCCTTTACTCGACCAGGTAGTTGCTCCACCTTTGGCGAAAGAGATTGTGCTACGGGCCTGCTTGGAGTAATGCCTGCCTATCACTTGATGGGCTTGATGCTGGCCCATGGATTAAGGTTATCAAAATATGGGGCATAAAACACGTCTATAACCGGCTGCAAAAGGAAGTTGGCACAGGCTAGACTGCTTCAGATGGGATGTCCCAAAGTTAATCGCGATGTGTGCTAGTTGTGCCAATAATGTTGTAATTGTTGCCGTTATGAAAGGTGAAGACCATGGGAAACACGTGGGTAGTGGATAAAGATTTTGATGGCGTTAGGCTTGATAGGTTTTTAAGAAAAAAATACACACAAGTTCCTTTGAGTGCCATCATGCGTGCTATTAGGACTGGCGAAGTTACCGTAAACGGGAAGAAGGCTTCCCCCTCCTATCGTTTATGTGAGAAAGACCAAATTTCCGTTCCCTTTGAGGACCCAAAGCCAAAAGAACCTTCTATGAAACCGAGCGACAAGTTCCTAGAGGTGCTATTTATGGACGAAAACATTTTAGTGGTAAACAAACCTTCCGACCTTCTAAGCCAACCTGCGTCAGGTGGGGACGATTCAGTAGTAAATAGAGCGATGAGCTTAGCAAATAAAACGGACAAAGATTTTATTCCTACACCAGTGCACCGTCTGGATAGGAATGTGTCTGGGGTTATGTTGCTTGCCTTAAATATACAGTCTCTGCGAGCATTGACGGGATTGTTTAGAGAAAGAAAGATTATAAAAAGATATTTGGCCGTGGTGAAAGGTCCTTTGGAAGGCGAAGGAATAGTTGATGTCTCGCTAAATAAAGATAAACATTCTTTTAAAGCAAGGACTAAATACACAAAAGGGAAGAGATCGATTACTCGATATAGAGCTTTACGTGTGAGTAGTGACGCTTCTTTGGTAGAGCTAGAATTGATCACTGGAAGGTTCCATCAATTGAGAGCACATTTATCGCATATCGGGCATCCAATTATAGGAGACGTGAAATATGGTGGCAGAAAAAAGGAAGCGCCAAGGCCAATGTTGCACGCGTATGTGATAGAATTCACGAGCAAAGATCATTATCTTGGCTATTTATTCGGGAAAAAATTCACAGCACCCATGCCGATCGATATGATAGAAATTGTGAACTTCTTCAAACTTTGACCTTAACATACCATCATGGGTATGTTATAATCTGATTGGCATCGGAATAAAATGGGTGGAGGTGAATTTCATGGAAATGACAGAAAAAAATTTGAGCATTTCTTTAACAGAAGCAGCGCGTAAAAAGTTCTCAGAACTAGGAAACGAGGGGCACATTGTAGTTCAAAGGATCGGAAGAGGCTGAGCGTCATATTATGCAGCCCTCGTTGAGGGCGGGAAGCCACAGAGTGTAGAAGATTACGTTCAGATTGCGGATGGGGATGCTGTTTTGTGGGTCCCTAAAGGAATGGCCTTTCTGGACGATAGGATCGATATAGATGTTATGCGTTCAATTTGGGGGTCAAGGTTAGTCGTTAAATCTGTTGCTTCTTCCGAATCCAAATGTCGCGGTAATTAAATTAAGTGAAATTACTAAGGTTAGGTTCGCTACTTTCGGTGGGTATGGTAAACTTTAAGCATGAGCGAAAACAAAAGCGTTTCCATACCGAGGATAATTTTTGCCGATGAAAGAAGTGAGGCGTTAATTCCGCCGAGCGTAATAATGGCCTCTGCTTTGCAGCGAAGGGGCTACAGGATAAAACCCTTTGTCGTGGGCATCGATGAGTATCTTGTAGCCCTTCTGTACTTGCTACTTGGAGAACCTGTAACGGTATTAGACCCTTTTTTGGTCAAAAACCCTACGCATTTAGCGGAACTGTTTGCAGCGGCTTCTTATGAGAATGGTTTAAATGTTTTGTTTGCTTCCCTTGGCAAAGCCGAGGACGAGGATATCGCAGTTAATCCGGATCTTTTGGTAATAGGAGAACAGTTACAATGTCCTATCATTCCCATATTTACTTCAAAGGGCTCATCTGCTTTTACGGCGAGAAGAATCATAAAATTTTCTCGTGATCTGTCCAACCCGATTCATGAACTTGTAGCCGCGATTGCTTTCACGTCTGTTCCTAACCCCAGAGAGTACCAATTGCTTGAGATTTCGATCGGGAGAGACCTTCCCTGGACTACTTTAGGTTATATCCCTAGCTTTATTTTGAAGGAAAAGCCCAAATTAATTTCGCTCATTGATCGGTCATCTAGCTCACAATGTTTATTGCCCATTAAAACATCGGCTGCGCGGTTAATTGCAATGGAAAGGCAGGTTGAGTGGGAGGTGATTGTGGCTCATGCTCGAAGCGCTCCCCCTTTTGGTGTTAAAGTTTTAGAACATGACGCTTATAATCAATCCTGCAGAATTGGAGTAATTCATCATCCAGCGCTAGTATTAGGTGGCGATAACAACGAAAAGTTCTTTGAAGCCCATAGATTTAATGTAATTCCGCTCGATTTTAAGGACAAAATAGCTTATAATGACGTTAATTTTATATATGTACCTCATGGCATGGGCTACATGTTTATGGTTGACTTGATTGATAACGTTTCATTGATGGAGGCACTTGCTGCATCTCGTTTTAAGGGTAAGCTGTTTGTTGAAGGGGGCGCGTCTCCAATATTTGGTGAAGTATTTCACTTGCCGAATGAAAGCACAATAAAAGGTTTATCATTTTTCCCCTATGAAGGACGTTATAAGGAGTTCTCGAGTACCTGTCACAAAGTTCATGTTGAAAACATATCTTCTGAGAGTTCTGAAAAAGCATTTAGGGGGTATTGTCCTTCCTGGGTCTTGCTTGAACTTAAGGGTTTTGACTGTATTTCAACGTGGATCGCAAAAAAAGTAGGCTCACAAACATCGGCAGAAGATGGATGGCGAGTGGGCAATGCTGTTGCATCTTCGTTGAAGCTGGAGTTTTGGAGCAATCCTGAAGCAATTGACGAATTATTGAATTAATAGCCTAGCGAGGATTAAGATGCAAGAGAAAATGAAACAATGGGTAAAGGAAAAGCAAAGCATACAAGATGAAGCTGCCCGAATCTCCAATCAATTGGTTGAATGGAGAAGGGGTTTTCATGTTTTTCCCGAATTAGCATTTGAAGAAAGGGTTACATCTTCGAGGATAATTCAAATTCTACAAGGAATGCCAGGCATAGAGATTACTCAAGCTTTTGGGGATACTACCGCTGTAGTGGGAAAGCTTAAAGGGAAAAATGACACAAATGCGATAATGCTTCGATCTCCTATGGATGCATTACCTCTTCAGGAAGAAACAGATCTTCCATTTGCGTCGTGTATCCCGGGGGTAATGCACGGCTGTGGCCATGATGCCCACATGTCAGTTATGCTTGGTGTGGCGAAGTTGTTATCGAATCGAAGGGACATGCTCGGCAGATCTATTGTCTTTGTCTTTCAGCCGGCCGAGGAGGGTCTTGGTGGGGCCAAACGTTTAATCGAAGCCGGACTTTTACGGGCTTACAATATTAGCTGTGCCTTAGGGTTAAATTTTTGGCCTAAATATGGTTATGGAAAATTATTGTTACGACCCGGGTTCATGACTGCCCTTTCCGATAGATTTCACGTCTCTATTCAAGGAGTAGGTGGTCATGTAGCGGCGCCTCACCTTGCCGTGGATCCGTGGACGATCGTAGCTCACCTAATTTTTGCCGTTCAGATGCTGGTGTCAAGGGAGATAGACCCCTTGGAAAGTGCCGTTATATCCTTTGGCCAATTAGAAGCCGGCGAGGCTTACAACGTCATCCCTGAACAAATAGATATGTGGGGTTCCTTGCGAGCTCTTAGCCCCGATGTGCGAGACTTTCTTCAAAGCAGGTTAGAGGAAATCGTTCCACTGCTGGCGCAGACCTTTCGCGGTTTAGGTATAATTAAATATCAACGAAACTATCCACAAGTTTTCAACGATGAAAAACTTGTGGATGTGGTTTTGAACATAGCCTATGAATACATGGGCAAAGAAAACGTGGAAATTTTACAAAAACCCTTAATGTCAGGTGAAGATTTCGCCTTTTATACCCAGATAATTCCCTCCTGTTTTATGCTCTTTGGAACGGGCGGTAAATATTGGGTACACCATCCTAAGTATGATGTACCCGAAGACTTACTCCCCTCTGCTGCTAGCTGGAAAGCTTATCTTGCTCTTCGTTTGTCTAACATGGATTTTATGGAGGAAGGTTGGATTGAATAGACTTGATAGGGAGATAGAATCGATATGTCGCAGATTTCCTTGGGATCGCGCTATTTGGTTCAACGGCGTGTGGTGGTCTAGAGGTGCTTTTTGGGAGCTGGTAGAAGCCACAACAGAGAAGCTTAAAAGTAGTGGATTTGAATCAAAAATGCATTTGGGGTTAGTAATGCCAAATAGTCCCTCCTTTTGGGCTCACGTATTAGCAGCGTGGCGTCTTGGAGGTACTGCTGTCCCTTATAATGTCCGAGAGCCTGCTAATGTTATAACGAGTGCGTTGAAGCATGTTCAAGCTTCCTTGGTAATACTTTCCAATGGGCGCGCTGACATGACAAGTAATCTCGAGCTGGCAGGTATTCCTTGGGCAATTGCTCCTTACGATGCTCCATATAAGACATCCCTTGAAGTTTTAGATGTATACCCTGGAAAGGAAGATACGGCTATCATCTTTTATACTTCAGGGACTGGAGGCAAGCCTAAGGCTGTTCCCTTAAGTCATGGAAGTTTATATGCCAATGCCCTGACTTGCATTGAACAGGTTGAGCCCATAGAAGAAGGCGACATATTGCTTAATGCGTTGCCCGACTCCCACGTGCTCGGGTTTTCCATTTGTGGCTTGTTGCCATTGTTGCTAAATTTATCTCAGTGCATGTTGTCGAGTTTTATGCCCGTTAAAAACACTTTGGAGGCGATTAGGAGTTCTGAGACGAATGTGCTAGTTGGAGTGCCCATGATGTATCAGTTCTTTGCATCGGCATTATCTCAAGGTGCGAGCTTGCCCAGGCGCATTAAAGCCGTAATTTCGGGTGGAGACAAATTTTCTGTCGCTTTGGATGAAGTCCTCGAAAGATATATTGGAGTCGGAGTTCTGGAAGGTTACGGCTTGACCGAAGCCTCTCCAGTAGTTGCTGTTAACAAGTCTTACTCAACGAGGAAACTTGGTACCGTAGGGCCAGCATTACCGATTGTAGAGATAAAGGTGTGCAATTTTGATGGTGAAGAATTGCCACGAGGGCAAGAAGGAGTACTTTGGATCCGTGGCGTTTCCGTAGCTCAGGCTTATTTTGGGGATGAGTCTTTGACCAGTACATTTTTTAAAGATGGCTGGTTTAACACCGGGGATGTGGTTTCAATTGACCCAGATGGTTATATAAAGCTGCATTCCCGCGAGAGCGACGTTATCATGGTTGGTGGCTTTAAGGTATTTCCAGAGGAAGTTGAGGAGGTGCTTTTAAAACACCCAGCGGTGAAAGAAGTGGCCGTTGTGGGCATAACACAAAGCATGACGGGGCAGATCGTCAAGGCTTTCATAGTGCCTCATTTCGATAAATTGCCTTCAAGGAGGGATATTTGGTCTCATTGTAGAAAGATGTTATCTTCGCATAAAATACCGAAGGTTATTGAATTCGTGACTGATTTGCCTAAAACAGCATTAGGCAAGGCTAAAAGGTCTGTTTTGCGAGAAGGGTAGAGGTGGCATAACCCGTGAACGCAAAGCGATGTACAGTAGCCATCATTGGAGATGTGATGATCGATCATTACATAATAGGCCGTGCTAGCAGATTGTCGCCTGAAGCCCCGGTGCCGATCGTCGAGGTTGTCAAAGAAGACTACCGGCCTGGGGGGGCTGCCAATGTTGCCGCTAACATTGCTGCTTTGGGATATGATGCTGTACTGGTAACGCCGAGAGGGCAAGATGTTTATTGGCATATACTGGAAACTCTTTTGAATGAATTAAATGTAACCATATGCCCTCCCCTGGAGCTAAATTTACCCACGATACGAAAGACGCGAATATTAGCACGATCTCAGCAAATAGTTAGAGTAGATTGGGACAACTACATCGATGATAGCTTTTGTGACATTTCAAGAGAACTGTTGAGCGTTTTACCTACGCTAGATATAAATGCGCTCGTTTTATCCGATTACGCAAAAGGCATGGTTAGTGAGAGGGTGGCTCAAGCGTGTATTAAATGGGCTATCGAAAAAGGGATTCCCGTCATCGTCGATCCTAAGCCCCAACATAAAGAACGTTATCAAGGTGCCACCGTGATGACGCCCAACAAAGCTGAGGCCCAGCTACTTTTAGGACGCGCATTTGATGAAAAATTCACTCCTCGAGAAGGTGCTCGAATACTAAGGGAATCTCTTTCTATGGAGGCGGTAATTATTACGTTAGGAGCCGAGGGCATGACACTTGTTGCCAAGGATGAGGCGAGGGATTTTCCCGCTCGTACAAGAGAAGTTTATGATGTTTCGGGAGCGGGAGATACGGTGGTAGCCTCCATTGCAGTGGCTCGCGGCTTGGGATTACCATGGCACGTAGCCTGTGAATTTGCCACCTTAACAGCTGGGATCGTTGTCCAAAAGATGGGCACAGCTGTTGTGACGCCTGAAGAGGTAGAGGCTTCACCCGAATGGGTAAAGTTAAAGCCTTATTTTGATGCCGATACCGATTATTAAACGATAAATCCTAGTTCGCGCAGGGCCGTTTTTGTATCCCTGAAATATGTGACAAGATTTTCTGCAGGCTTGCCCACGTAGATAAACTTTCCCTTACCAAGTCTTTTTGCAGCTTCCATGTCGCTATGGGTGTCTCCAAAAAATATCGGGTTTTGTGCGCCAATCCTAGTGGATAAAACTTTTAAACCTTCGGGTGAAGGTTTAGGCGCTCCGTCATCAAGGGTAAATATCCTATCTCTTGGGAGATCCTCCCATCCGAGCAATTTCAGCCCCAGCAAACATTCGTTCCACGATCTTCCGGTGAAAATACAAACTGGTAAAGAAAAATTTTTCCAATGTGTATCGATTATGGGCTTTTCTTGCTGCCACAGGCCTCTGCCCTTGTACAGTACAGGAGCTTTACCGTTTACTGAAAAGTACTCGTCTTTACCAAAATATATCTCTTCGCACAGTTGCCTTATGATGTTCCTTGGAATTGCACCAGAGAAATTGGCATATACCCACGATACTGAATCGTCGCCACGAAAGTTTTGCAGAATGGTCATCCATTGATCTGGCGTGGGAAAGGCTTCTTTTAAAGATTTAGTGCCCCGAGAAGCGGCTATGGATATCAATGCCCATGCTATGTCATAATCATCGTTGAAGGCCGGATGTGTTTTACTAATGTAAAAGTGATCGTACGAAAATGCGGTGCAGTCGATAATATTACCCAATAAATGGCGCCAACTCCATTGAATGGCAATTCTTATTACCATCGGATAGGAACGAGTCGAATCTATAAGGACTCCATCCATATCAAAAATTAGGGCATCATATTTTTGTTCTAATTTATGCATAGGATATCACACTCATTCGTGTTATAAACAATCTTGGAATCGTCATTAATCTATTCTTACTATTACGCCG
>NZ_CALETC010000177.1:0-4548 GCF_937920065.1 Acetomicrobium mobile | reverse complement strand
CCTTCAAAACGATTTATTCCACTTTTTATAATAGTAGCTAAACTACTATCACCTAGCGATACTTCCTCCCAGTCATCCTTAGCCTCCTCAATGAACCACTGGCGAAAGAGCGCTTCTGCCATAGCTTCAAGCGTCTT
The DNA here is from genome assembly GCF_937920065.1 of Acetomicrobium mobile. Classification (NCBI taxonomy): domain Bacteria; kingdom Thermotogati; phylum Synergistota; class Synergistia; order Synergistales; family Acetomicrobiaceae; genus Acetomicrobium; species Acetomicrobium mobile. The sequence goes on along the minus strand of NZ_CALETC010000177.1, from coordinate 4,411 downwards.
GTTTTCTCGCTGGAGCAAGTCTATTTTGTCATCGAGGCTAGAAAGGACAGAGGCAATGGCGCGCTGCTCGGGAAGAGGAGGAAATAAAAATACTAATGATTTGAGTACGGAACCAGCTAATTCTCCAAAGGTTGTTCCTGTTGCTTGAGACTTTAAATATTCAATATTATTTTTCAGTAAATAAAAGAGAAAAATGTTATCAATGTTATTTAAAGGGACCAAGCTCCTAAAACCTTGGTTGGTTGTGATTTCATTTTCAGCAATTGCCAAATACCCAACGGGCGCTCTGGAAGTTAACAAAATTGTTCCTGGCGGCAAAAGTTTAGCGCTAGAATTTACAAGACCCTTTTCAGAAATGTTTCTTTCTCCTTTTGATATATACCTACCATTAAAATTTGATAGGTCTTTTGGTGTAATCCAAGGTATGTCTCCATTCCAATATTCGTCAACATCCGTCTTGGGGGTACCTCCACCTACAATTTTTGCTACCTCTTCTAACCTACACTCTTTCCACCCATTCGGCACCTTATCACTCATCCACCTTCACCTTCTTTAGGTTTTCAGCGATGAGTGCGTTAAGCCTTGCTTCTTCTTTAAGCTGCTCTTCCCACTCGGCTTTAAGCTTTGTAAATCGCTCCTTAAAGTCAAAGTCGTCTTCCTCTTCAGGCAAACCTACGTAACGACCAGGTGTGAGCACATAATCAAGCTGCCTCACTTCTTCTATTGTTGCGGATTTGCAAAACCCTTTTACGTCCTCATAATGACCGTTTGGATTACGCCAGTTGTGGTAGGTATTGGCAATCTTTTCTATGTCCTCTCGCGACAGTGCACGCGTCCTGCGATTGATGAGATATCCCATATTCCTTGCGTCTATAAAAAGTATTTCATCGGTTCTGCTTCTGTATTTTCCGTTGGCCTTATTTCTGCTCAAAAACCAAAGGCAGGCCGGAATTTGCGTGTTCAAGAAAAGCTTTGGCGGTAAGTTTACTATGCAGTCAACGAGGCGATCCTCTATAATTGCTTTTCTGATCTCACCCTCACCCGAACTTTTCGACGTAAGCGACCCTTTAGCCATGACAAACCCAGCCACGCCGGTTGGCGCAAGGTGATAGATGAAGTGTTGAATCCAGGCGTAATTCGCATTTCCAACGGGCGGCACGCCGTATTTCCATCGGGCGTCGTTACGGAGCAGTTCCCCTCCCCAATCGCTGTCGTTAAAGGGCGGATTAGCGAGGATGTAATCAGCCTTTAGGTCTTTATGAGCGTCATTTAAAAACGAACCCTCGTTATTCCACAGCACTTGAGAACTGTCGATGCCCCTTATAGCCAGGTTCATCTTGCAAAGTCGCCACGTGGTAAGGTTGCTTTCCTGCCCGTAGATGGATATGTCGTTCATTCGTCCTTGATGTTCGGTTACGAACTTTTCGGAGTGGACAAACATCCCGCCCGAGCCGCAGCATGGGTCAAACACCCTGCCGTTATACGGCTCAAGCATCTCAACCAATAGTTCGACGACGCTTCGCGGCGTATAGAATTGCCCTCCCTTTTTCCCTTCGGCAAGGGCAAACTCTCCTAAAAAATACTCAAACACATGGCCTAAAACATCGCCACTTCTCGATTTAGCTTCTTTAAGGGAAGTTTTGCTAAAAAGGTCTATTAGCCCGCCGAGGCTTGTTGGGTCTAGGTTGCCCCGGGCGTATACCTTGGGCAAGACCCCTTTAAGAGAGGGATTTTCTTTTTCGATCGCATCCATTGCATTATCTACAATTTTGCCTATCTCTGGCTGTTTTGCCATTGATTGCAGGTAAGACCATCTAGCTTCCGCTGGGACGAAAAAGACGTTTTCTGCCCTATATTCATCTCTGTCTTCCGGGTCGGCTCCTTCGTATTCCCCTTCGCCTGATTTAAGTTTCATGTACAACTCTTCGAAGGCCTCTGATATGTACCGTAAAAACATAAGGCCTAAGACTATGTGTTTGTATTCTGCAGCGTCAATGTTCTTGCGGAGCTTGTCGGCAGCTTTCCAAAGCTGCTTCTCCAAAGGCTCATCTTGATTATTATTGACCTGCTTTTTTGCCACTTGCACCAACTCCACTTTTTCTAAATATCCAAGGCCCCTATTTTGCCCCTTGGCCACGCTTGTGCTACCCCATATGGTTTATTATATACAACATGGTATTTATTACGGTCTGGATCCAGTCTATGATGGGCATCTAACCCTACCATTCCATCTTCATTGGAGAGGTAACAATATCTTCTTCTTAGCAAAATGCGGCAGCTATTACCTATGTTTTAACAGAACCATTGGCTCTTTTTCCTTCAGCAAATCCTGACTCAATATTTACAGTTATTGCAGTTTTATATAGTGAGTTGATAGTCGTGTCAAATGAGATGTTTTTGGCATGGGAAGAGTTCTTTTGACTTGCATCTATAGCAATCAGTCGTGTGCTTTAGTTTACTTTTGTGTTGGTGCCAATTGTGCAAGAGCAAATCTGTAAACGCTGTAAACGAAGATAAAAGCTATACACATCAGCCATTTTTGTCAGGGGGGAAATAATTTCCAGAAGGTGTTTTGTTAATAGATCGCATAACTTGTAATCTAATCTTTACAGCCTTTTGGTTGCAGCGCTTTGACGGGGTTTGTCCTTTGCTGGAATGCTCAGAGTTTTTCTCCCATCAGCAGTGCTACGCACTCGACGTGCCCCTCCAAATGACTGCTCCATCTATTTTTCTCCATAGAAAACTAATTAAAGAAAGAATATCAAGAGCATCTTCTTGAGTAATAGACCAATTCAATTCTGGTTCGTGAGCCTCTGGGTTTCTAATAGCTCGCATTAATCCTATACAGAGGTGCATTATACCTTCTTGTTCGTTGCGTTCCGTCTCTGTGCATTGAGTATTAATTTTTAGTGGACCCTTTAAAGATAATGCGGCTCCCATTAACTCCGCCCCATCTTTGTCAATTTCCGACTTTTCTCGGACGTATTTATCAAAAGCCTTGCAACATTCAAAAACTGCATGGAAATGTTTCTCTTCTACGAACAAAGATCTGGCATGCTTTTGAACTTCAGGGTGAAAATTTCTTGAGTCAAACATTTCTTCAGCCTTAGATCGTTGTGGTCGCAAAGTAGGAGATGGATTTGATTTAACAGTAATTTTTCCTGTTTCAGAGCTTACCTCTAGGCTATAAAATGCCAGTATCTCGTTTACTTTTTCCACAATGCTTTTGTGGCATTCAGCTTGTCCGAAGTACTCTTGAGGATCACAGAGTTTTTCAATGACTTTAACAACATTGTAGGGGCCATTAGCTTGTTTTTGCAGTTCTTCTAAAGAAGCATAGACAAATCTCCACTTGGTAGACCTATCATACTGGACATTAGGAAAACCAGCTTTTTTGAAAAGCTCCGTAATTTCAGAGCCTGAATATCTGTTCCCTATAATCTTTGCAAGTTGTTCTAATGCTGAAAGGTCAAACGGTTTAATTTCCTTCATATCATATCACGTTGAATTAAATGTGTAAAAAGCTCTTCTTCATAATAACCATCAAATATGTATTTTTAAGACTCATAGCTCTTTCCTACGAAATAAACTTATTTTGCTCCTTCTCCCAGCTCTAACATAACTAATATATCACATATTTTCGCCACAAGATCAAAATTTATCCAAACCCATACATTTCTCCTCTCACTAACTAAGGTAAGGCACTAATTGCTTTACCATCCGGTCCATAAAATCCCAGAAACGGATTCTCATCCTCAAAAATACCCATTATCAGCCTGGATTTTCCTTCAGAGTTGAAGAAGCCAATCGATGGTATTCCATTCTCAGGAATGGCCATTGCCAATCTTACTTTACCTTCCAAGTCAGGGAGGTAAATTTCTGACGTTCCGTCCTTAGAAATATTCATTCCTAATCTTACTTTCCCCTCCAAGTCAAGAAAGCCATCTGTTAGCGTTCCAAAAGCAAGTTGATAAGTTGAAATAAACAACATCACCCAGTAAAAGTCGAAAACGTTGGGGAAAAGCATTTTGTTGCTATTTCCCCAACGTTTTTTTATGGCGTTTTCTTGTGCTTAGATATTCCTCATTTATCCTGACAACACAACCTCGGCAAAAGCTAAAGAAACATCTAAATCGACCACTACAAGCCCATGTTATCTAAATTGACTTCTCACTAAGCACTGTTATCTAAATTGACCACTTGCAAGGGTCTAAGCCGATTTCGACGCGTTTCCACGAATCAAAAAAATCACATTATTCGCAATACGATTTCAAATGTAAAAACACACGAATGGCTTGAATACTGGGCTTTCCAGACTCTTACTATTTTACCCTTGACATCAACACTACGCACTCGACGTGTGTGGTTTGTGGAAACATGTCTATAGCTTGGATGTGGTTTAGGGAATAGC
>NZ_CALETC010000176.1:0-4848 GCF_937920065.1 Acetomicrobium mobile | reverse complement strand
CGAATGGGCTTTTTTCGATCCAATATTCCTGAAGCTCCTTGTAAAGTTCAAGTCGTCGCTCTTCGTTTAATTCTAAACCGGCTTTTTCCGCCAAATCCGCGGCATGATCATCGTACCACATAGTCCTCCATGCAAGCTGCTTGACCCTGTAATTTGCAAAGGGTTTTGCCAAAGCATCGGGATCGGGATAGTCTATGCCCCACCCTGCTAAGATTATTTGATGTCCCTGCTGCCTAAATTTAGCATACATTTCAGAAGCTGGCATGGTGGTTACCGTGGCTTTTATTCCAACCTCGGCAAGATTTGATTGAATCAGCACTGCTTCATCCATCCTGATCTGGGTCGGGTTAGTCAAAATTTCCACTTCAAAGCCATCCGGATATCCGGCATCTTTCAGCAGTTGTTTTGCCTTTGCGACGTCTTTTTTATAGGGATTCATCTCGATGTAACCAAAATAACCGATCGGTATGAAATTTTGATTGAGCACGGCAAAACCTCTCAAGACTGAATTAATTATAGCATCGTAATCAATGGCATATTTGACAGCCTTAACTACACGCTCATCTTTAAAAGGCCCCCACTGAGCATTCATAGCTATATATTCATTTGACTGAGAGGGTACGGCGATCAATTTCACACCTTTTTGCGGCGAATCTCTAAGTTGAGCAGCTTGCTCTGTCGTCACTCTCCAGGCAACATCAACGTCGCCTTTTTGAACGAGCAGAAACTGAGTTGTTGATTCCGGCACGTCTTTAATAAAAATTTGCTTTATGGCAGGAACTCCGGCCCAAAAATATTGATTTGCACGAAGCAAAACGTGGTCATTTCTCTTCCACTCGACTATCTCGTAAGGCCCAGCGCCTGCGCCGACAGACTTGTCCAATAAGTAGGCCTCTCCAAGATCACCGTTGACTTCATTCGCCATCACGACTTTTTTGTTTACAATCCCGCCCCATGCGCCCCCGAGAATGGATAAAATAATGTTAGGTGCAAGCGGTTTTGTCTTTAATACAACAGTGCGATCGTCCTTCTTGGTGATAGTCTCTTGCATGTTCTCTCTCGTGAGTCCTATTTCCTCCAACAGCCACGCAGGAGATTTGTAAATGCTCAAAAGTCTTTGGAAGGAAAAGACCACATCATCGGCCGTTACAGGATCGCCATTCGAAAAACGAGCGTTTTCTCTCAAATGAAATACATATTTTGTGCCATCTTCGAGAATCTCCCAACTCTCAGCTAAACCAGGTACGGGAGTTAATACGCCGTTCACGTAATCGATATGAGTTAATCCTGAGTACCCTGCCTCTGTTATTTGTGCAGCTAATGTTTCATAACATACAGCCGGATCTAGAGAAATTAATATCTGTGTGTCTGCGGCTATGACTAACGAGTCTTTAGGCGTTGCTGCGGGGGAGTGAGTAGCTAAGAAAAAACAGCTTAAAAACGCCAATATTAAAACTGTCGCTCTCTTACGCATATTATACATACCCCCTACTTTTATTGATTGTTGTTATTCTAGCAAGACATCATGGTGGTGTCAAAAAAAGTTGGTCACGCCCTTTTGCCCATCACACATGCAGGCAACGCAAGGGCGGACAGCCACCTCTCTTTGTCTTCCAGAAACTGCTTTACAAGAGAAAGCTATCCGCCCATTTGACGAGTACAAAATAGTATTTTACTAAAGCTAGCTTAACTGAAGGTATTTATAAGCAAGCAACGCATAAGCTGCAACGCCTTTCCACAGTACGTCTTCATCTACGTCAAACTTGGGGTGATGATGTGGGAAAACGATGTTTTTTTCCTCGTTTCTGATGCCAAGTTGCAAGAACGCGCCGGGAATTTTCTGCGTATAAAATGCGAAATCCTCGCCACCCATGGTCATTTCAGCTTCGACTATAGGTCCGATGGCTTGCAAAGCTTCCGTTACAAAATCCACAAGGCTTGAGTCGTTCACGAGCGGAGGATAGGGGGCTCTAAAAAGCCCAAAGGAAGACGAACAACCCCATCCTTCGGCGTAACGCTCGGCGATGGACTGCATCCTTTTCATTAGCCTGTCTCTCAAGTTGGAATCAAAGGTCCTCAATGTGCCCCTAATTTCAACCGACTCGGGAATAACGTTGTATCCATCGCTTGCTTTTACCATTGGCAATGTTATGACCACGGGAGAAAAAGGATTGGCCGCCCTGGAAACCAATTTATGAAATGCGTTATATATGTCTGCAGCTGGTGCTGTTGGATCATTGGCCAAATGAGGATGAGCCGCGTGACCGCCTTTACCTGCGATTCGAATCTCAAATCCATCCGATGAAGCCATCATTGGCCCTTTTCTCGTAGCTAGCACCCCGGAAGGAACTTCCACCCATACGTGTATACCAAATATGGCATCAACGTCGTCCAAGTGACCTTCCTCAAGAACTTTTTTGGCACCGGCTCCGCCTTCTTCTCCTGGTTGAAATACTAGTTTTACAGTGCCGTTAAAACTATCCCTCAAGTCGGAAATTAATTTTGCGGCACCTAAAAGCATTGCAGTGTGTGCGTCATGACCACAAGCGTGCATTTTACCCGAGATGACCGATTTGTAGGGCACATCGTTTTCTTCCTCTACGTTTAAAGCGTCTATATCAGCCCTTAATGCAACAATCCTTCCGCCTACGCCGCCACATTCCAAGACGCCTATTACTCCGGTCCCGGCGGCTCTTTTTGTTTCATAGCCCCAGTCCTTCAAAAATGTCTCGACAATTTCGGCCGTTCTTTTTTCTTCAAACTTTACCTCGGGATGTCGATGAAAATCCCTGCGCTTTTCTACCACAAATTCCTGCGATTTCTTGGCTGACTCTACGATCTTATCCTCCAAATTATACTCAGACATAGTAATCCCTCTGCTTATTACTATTTTTTTTATTTCGTGGTTATAGAGAAATAGAAGCGCCTGGCCCAATGGGCAGACCTAAATAGTACCAAACAATGATCATTAATATCCATGTGATTAAAAAGACCATGGAGTAAACAAAAGTACGTGATATTATTGTTCCCACACCTACATCCTTTTTATACATGCTCGCAAAACCCAAGAGTATGGGGAAATATGTAAAAAGCGGAGTGAAGGCATTTGTGCTGGAATCCCCAATCCTGTAGAGAAGCTGTGTCCATTCCGGAGTATAACCCAAATAATACATCATAGGCACTATTACAGGAGCCAAAAAGGCCCATTTTGTCGATCCGCTCGTCAAAAATAGATTAATAAATGTCGAAATGAACGTTATAGCAACGAAAAGACCAACGCCAGTAAAACCAGCGATCTCAAGAAGATGTGCAAGTTTGATAGCTAGTATTGATGCCATATTAGTGTGAGTAAAGGTGTAGGTGAAGTTACCGATAGGCAACATCACCACAATATAGGGGGCCATCGTCTTCATGCTTTCGACCATATGGTCTATGATCTCTGTAGGCCTTTGCACAGAACCAACGCTTCTCCCGTATACCCACCCTCCAATTATAAAAAACACAAAAAGGATTGGTATCATGCCATCCAGGAAAATAGAAGGAACTATTGTGTTTTTAACGGGATCTCGCAGTGGTCCTCCAGGAATGATCGTTAGCAAAAACATCAAGAGGAAAAATCCACCTGCTGCAAGACCTGCCTTCTTCACGCCGCTTATTTCTTTCTCAGTAAGTGTTGTCAGATACTCACGGGGAACTTGTGCATGTTCATATTCAGGATCCCATTTGGCAAATTTCGGCATAGCAAATCTATTAGTAAATACCGTTCCTACAGCCGTCAATACAAAAACAGAAGCGATCATAAAATAGTAATTAGCGGTTGGATAAACGTCATAAGCAGGATTTGCTATTTTGGCGGAAGCGCTAGTAATCCCTGCCAGCAGTACGTCAGTTCCAGCTATGAATAAATTTGCGGTAAATCCTGATGAAGCAGCAACATATCCTAATATCATCCCAAATATCGGGTCTTTCTTCCTTGCATAAAAAAGGGCAGCAGTCAATGGCGGAATGATGACTGTTCCCGCATCTGAAGCTAAATTAGAACATATTCCAATGATAAATATTGCGGGAATCATTAAACTATCCGGGACAGTTGTCAATGTCTTCATTATGGAGGGTATGAATCCTGATCTTTCAGCGAAACCGGATGCCATCATCATAACCAAAACTAATCCCAGGGGTGGAAATTTGGTAAAGTTGGACACCATGTTTGACAATATCCATTTTAACCCTTTGCGATTCAACAAGCTAATAATTTCAATTTTTTCGTTCGTAGCAGGTGCAATAGCTGAGACGCCTTCAAATACGCCGGAAAGAATAATCACCAAAAACCAGAAGAACAAAAAGATCCAAAATATGTGGGGCAACTTATTACCAACGCGTTCAATCCAACCAACAAACTTAAACAATAGACCATTCTTATTCCCCTCGTTCCCAGTCAAAACTAATTCCCCCTTCCTATGTTGAAAGTACTTTTGATTGAACTCAACCATTTCAGCATTATATAAAACATTAAATATTATTGCAACCACTTTCATGATTGGCTAGCATGAAACTCAAGTCTATGACTGCTATTTTAAATTAGGCATTATAGAGTCCTGCAAGCATCTCAAATCTTATACAAGTAATAAAGTAATATGTGAGTCTAAAACTGTAACAAACCGTACATGGTAGGCTAAGGTACAAGTCATGATTTATAGGGGGGAAGCTGGACCTGTTTTTTGATAAATTGATGAAAAGTCATCCAACGTGCTTATTTACATTGAGCCTGGTTTATCTCATAATATACATAAAAAGAGGTGAAGACCATGTTTAATAATATACAAGTATTTGTTAAAGGCATTGTCATCG
>NZ_CALETC010000175.1:0-1552 GCF_937920065.1 Acetomicrobium mobile | reverse complement strand
CTTGAGCTATACCTCAAGGTCGATGTTGTCGATGAGCCTGGTCTTTCCCACATATATCGCAGCCGCAAGCAGCACTTTGCCTTTTATCGTCTGCAGCTCTTCCAGGTTGTCGCCGTTTACGACTTCCACATAGTCTATGCGGATGCCGGGGGATGATTCGAGCACCTCTATAATGAGCTGCCGCACGCTTTGAGGGTCGGTTTCGCCTTTAAGTATCATATCTTTACCGGCCGATAGAGCCTTAGGCAGGGCTAAAGCTTGTTTTCTTTCTTTCGGGGAAAGATAGATATTGCGAGAGCTCAAAGCCAATCCATCGGCATCGCGGACGATCGGACAAGTGACGATTTTAATGGGGACATTAAGGTCGGTAACCATCTTTCTGACGATAATGGCCTGCTGGGCGTCCTTTTGTCCGAAGTAGGCGCGATCTGGCTGGGTGATGAGAAAAAGCTTAAGGACAACGGTCGTTACCCCGCTGAAATGTCCGGGCCGCGACTTGCCGCACATCTTTTCGACCATGGGGCCTTCGACCTCGACGTAGGTATTATACTTTTCAGGATACATTTCTCCGCTAGAAGGGGCAAAAACGTAATTCACACCTGCCGATTCTGCCAGCCTGTTATCCCGATCTGGATCGCGGGGGTAAGTGGCAAGGTCTTCTTTTGGGCCAAACTGGAGGGGGTTCACGAAGTTGCTCATTATTACGATGTCATTTTCTCGCCTGGCAGCCTCGATCAGGCTCAGGTGCCCTCTGTGAAGACAACCCATAGTAGGCACTAAGCCGATGCTCTTCTCAAGTCGCTTTAAGTTTAAAGATACCTCCTGCATTTCGCCGACCCTTTTTATGACTTCCATAGGATAAACTCGCCTTCCTCGATCTTCGATCACGGTGGTTACCATTAACTGAGTTTGCTAAAACCCACTCTTTAACCTACTCTTTCGTCACGGTGAAATTGGCGTATCCTGTAATGGCTAAGGGACCTAAAAGTATGCATCCACGAATTGTATGGGGCTATTGGGCAAGATATAAAGCGGAGCTGTCGTTAGGCCTCGCATGAAGATAGCGTCCGGTTGTTGCCACAGATGCGTGGCCTAACGTGGCCTGCACGAGGTGGATCGGGCACCCCCGCTCAAGTGCGTGCGAAGCGTGGGCATGCCTGAGCCAGTGGGGCGATGCGCCTGGATTTATGCCTGCGCGTTTGGTTGCCGCTTTTACTATGCGCCATGCCTGAGACAAACTGAGGGGACCATATTTTTGAGATACAAAAACGGGGTCGTCTTGGCCGCCTTCGCCTTTAAGCGATAAAAGCTCTTCATACATCCTTTTTCCTATCAGGATGGTCCTTGTTTTATCTCCCTTGCCGAAGACCGTTATATAACCGCCACTAATTGCAGGTTGAATGTCGCGCCACTTAAGCGAACACGCTTCGGATACCCTTAAGCCGGCTATATATATAAGATTAAGCAAGACCTTATTGCGCTTTTTGCTTTCCATGCCTATGAGCCTTTGGACGTCGGTTTCAGATAATATCCTTTCCCCTAAAGTCTCCTT
>NZ_CALETC010000174.1:0-2905 GCF_937920065.1 Acetomicrobium mobile | reverse complement strand
CCGATATTCCCCCGTCCCTTCCTGGACCCGTGACGTGACTCGCCATTTTGCCAACCTCCAATGTCTTTCTTGCCTGAATTATATACTTTATCCTACAGCACCATCATGATGCAGGATTACCCATACATTTGTCCATTTTTCTGCAAAGAAGAAGCTTGACAAAGAAAGAAATTTTGATAGAATACAATTAGATTACAAAATCGTAGAACGCTGTTCTATAATATTGAACAAGAAGGCGATTTTAGTGAAGAAAACTACCTTGTTGAAAAAGCTGATAAACGACCCTGAGATCCTGGTGATGCCCGGCGCTTATGACGTCCTCTCGGCTCGGCTAATTGAAGCTGCCGGTTTCAAAGCTGTACAGTGCTCAGGATTTGGCTTTGCCGCTTCACTGCTGGGATTGCCCGATATTGGGATTTTAAGCAGCACGCAGATGCTTGAAATTACGCGCAACATTTGCCACGCAGTGGATATTCCCGTTATGGCCGACGGTGATAACGGGTTTGGAAACGCCGTAAATACCTATTACACGGTTCGAGAATTTGAAGCTGCCGGTGCTGCAGGCATTAACCTGGAAGATCAAATTATCCCCAAAAGGTGTGGCCACATAACGGGCAAGCAATGCATTTCGGCTGAGGAAATGGTCTTAAAAATAAAGGCGGCTAGGGAAGCAGCCAAGGACCCAGATTTCGTGATAAATGCCCGCACCGATGCTTACATGATTTATGGAGAAGAAGAGGCCATCCGTCGAGGCAACATGTATGCCAAAGCAGGCGCTGACCTCATCTTCGTCGAGGCTGTAACCTCTGTAGAGGGAATCAAGCGAGTGATAAAGGGCATCGATGCTCCTGTCTCTATAAATTTGCTTCAGGGCGGGAGGACACCTCTCGTCACCATCCAAGAGCTTCAGGAATGGGGAGCTGCCAGGGTCAGTATACCTGTCACTTCGGTGATGGCGGCAGCATGGGGAGTAAAGCAGGCATTGGAATACATAAAGGAGAAAGGAACCATAAAAGACCTGCCGGGCGTGATCGGTTTCGAAGAATTTGCAGGCCTTGTAAAGCTGGATGAGATCAGGGACTTAGAGTCGCGTTATCTCACGGAGGAAGAGATAGCGATGAGATATCAGAGCCGTGATGGTTTAGAAAAGGCGAAGTCGGAACTTCACTAGAGCTAACTTATATAAGGGAGTGCTGGACAGATGGCTAAAAGGGAACAGGGCACATCGATCCGACGAGCTTTAAAGGTGCTTTCTGCGTTTTCATTGGAAGAACCTTTTCTTGGAGTGAGTGAAATCGCCAAGAAACTTGACTTGCCAAAAAGTTCAGTTCACTGGCTGCTTCAAGTCCTCCAGGATGAAGGTTATGTCTGCCAGGACCCGAAGACCAACAAATATCGCTTGAGTGTAAAGCTCTTTCATTTAGGCTCTATTGCAACTAACACTATGGATATTAATTACGTAGCCCAACCTGTAATGGAGCGATTGCGCGACATAACGGAAGAAACCGTAAATCTATATGTTTTGGATGGCTTTGATCGGGTGTGCATAGAGCAGGCTGAAGGCGTTCACCTGGTTAGACAAGTGGTTCGCCTGGGTCAAAAGATCCCTGCCTATTGCGGTGCCGCCGGGAAGGTGTTGGTAGCCTGGCAACCTGAGGATTTCATCGAAAGGTTGATTTCCCATACACGACTTAAACCTTTGACGAAAAACACCATCTCCGATGTCGTACTCTTTAAAAAGGAACTTGCCAAGATAAGAATGCAGGGATATGCAGTAAGCCACGGCGAGCGAGACATCGAGGTAGTAGCAGTATCTGCGCCGGTCTTTGACGAAGAAGGCAAAATACTGGCTTCCTTAAGCGTTAGTGGCCCTGTCTCTCGTTTTGAAATCACTCCCCAGGTAATAGAGGCGGTAAAAAACGCAGCAAGTGAGATTTCCTATCAGTTAGGTTATTCCAAAGATTTAGAAGCTGCAATGTTAGGCGGCAGAAATTAGGGGTTTGCAAAAAATAAAAATTTTATGTAATCATGTCTGAATATTTTGTATATACCTTACATTTTATACAAATACAAAAAAGGAGGACAAATCCGTGAGACTGGAAGCAGCCAAGCCAGTTGTCGTTAGGGGAAAGAAACTTGGAGGAGATAAACCTTTAATTTGCTTTCCTCTGGTGGGAAAAACTCCTGAAGGTGCTCTTGAGGAAGCAAGAAAGGCGATTGCAGGGTCTCCCGACGTGATCGAACTTAGAGTTGACGCCTGGAGCTTCATAACAGACAGGCAAACTTCTTTGAAGGTTCTTGGGGATATAAGAAAATTGACCGATATTCCCTTGCTTTTGACTTGCAGAAGCCACCATGAGGGCGGATTTCAGGAAGTTTCGACGGATGTGAGGAATGCATTATATAAAGGTGCAATCGAGGAAAAATTGGTGGACCTCGTCGACATCGAACTTATAAGCGGCTACGAAGAAATTAGAAATTTAAAGCAAATCGCTGCTCCCCACGGCGTTTATTTAATTGTCTCCTTTCACGATTTCAAGAAAACACCTCCTAAAGAAGTCATTTTTGCAACCATAGCCAAGGAGATCGCCTTTGGCGGGGACGTCGCCAAGGTCGCCGTAATGCCCCAGTCCATGGAAGACGTGCTGATCCTGATGGCAGCGACGTTGCTGGCGAGGCGCGAGTTCCCCGAAACCCCCTTGATAACCATGTCCATGGGGTCGCTCGGTTCCATCACGAGGATCGCAGGCTGGCTCTTCGGTTCGGATCTGACCTTTGCGGTAGGCGTAGCCTCATCTGCCCCTGGACAGATACCAGCTGATGAGCTGAGAGAGGTTTACAAGCTGCTTTATTCCCTTTACCTGAACGATTAGAAAAGCGATGAGCAAGTATAAGGCATGTTAAA
>NZ_CALETC010000173.1:0-6347 GCF_937920065.1 Acetomicrobium mobile | reverse complement strand
TTGACACCTGTTTAACCAAACTTTATATAATGTGCAGATGACAGTTGGGGTATTCATCTGACGATTTTATGGAGGGACGGCGCAAGTGCTATCCCTCCATTAAAGTGGATGTTTAATTGTATTTGGAGGCAAAACAATTCTAGCGTAATGGCGTGGGCAGTTGGGTGAAAAGTTTATGACGTTATAGCAACATTTGCCATTGTCGAGATTTTCAACCGGCTTTTCATGGTTTGGCATTGGGTGGGAGGAGCCTTGGAGCTTGACTGCCCCATAATAGAGGAAGGCTGGAAGAACTTCATGTGATTTCGGATGAAAACTCGATATTATTACGGAGCATTCAGATTGTTTATTATAGTCTTTTCCTTTGCGCGCTGGATGGAAGGCCATAAATTGGGTTATTACATTAAAGCTGTGAGGGACAGACAGGAAGCTGCCGAGTCCTTGGGAGTTAACAGTCCGACGGTGAAGCTGACGGCATTATGCGGTCCTTTTTCGGGCAGTACAACTTAAAGTTTAACTCGCCGATGGCCATGTCACTGAAACATGTCGATGAGATTGGTGTTGACAACCATCCTGGGCGACCTTGGCACTCTCTGGGAGCCGTTGTTTGGTGCAGCCATATGATCCTTTTGCGGGAATATACCCGTGCTATATGGGGTGGGGGTTGGGTGCAGGAGTCGACCTCAGAATATTCAGCATTTTGATAATCCTCATCGTCACCCGCCAGCCGAAGGGTGTAATGGGCTTCATGAGCTGGTTGGCGAATCGATCGAGGGTCGCTAAAGGGGGCAATGAATGATGGCTCTGCTGAAGTACGCAACTTAACGGTGAAGTTCGGTTCTCTTGTCGTAAATCACGACGTTTCTTTTGATGTGGAAGAAGGCGCCATTGTTGGCCTCATAGGTCCTAACGGCGTCGGGAAGACTCCGTTTTTTAACTGCGTCTTTGGAGTCTACAAGCCAACATCGGCAAAAATCTTTTACAATGGCGTTGATATTATCAAATGGCCTCTTCATAAGGCAGCTCCCTTGAGAGCGATCAGACCGTTCCAGATAGTACGCCCTTTGAACGAAAGGAAGAAAGTAAAGAATTCGCAGAGCAACGTCTAGCGTGTGCTTATGAATCGTTCTTTATATTAAAAGAGAAGATCAATCAAAAGGCGGAGACTACGAGCGGTGGTGAGTAGCAGATGCTTGCCATCGCAAGTGGATTCATGAGTGCACCAAAGGTCATACTTATGGATTAACTGAATTTAAGTTTACAACCCAGCTTGGTCGAAAGAGTGTTGCAAATGATCATCAAAATAAGGCGACATGGAGTCACAGTGCTGGTGGTAGAGTAGCGCGTCCTAGAAACCTTGAAGATTGCTTACGGGGGTTACGTGATTTAGTCAGGCGGGGTCGTTTTTGTCAGGTCCGTCACAAGAGCTACTCGATGGCGAAGAGGTAAGGCGAGCATATCTGGCATGTTAGGTAGATTTTCTTAAAAAACGGACAGATTTGTTTTGATTCAATTTTAATCACTCTTAATCGATGGTGAAAATTGGGCAGGTCGTCCTTTTTGTAGATTGTTATGCAAGTAGTGCAATGGTTTAGGCTTCTCCTATGGCAGGAGCGTCCCTTTTTAATTTCCTATTTAATCCCTTCTGGAAATGTTTTGCGTTATCGCAATTTGCGGTAGAACCAAAATACAGTTGACAGGTGCCGATAATATGTGTAATATGTATTTCAAATTTGATATATTGCGTAATATTAATTTCATATTTCAGAGAAGATGATGGAAAATGGTTGAGAAAAATCTTTTTGAAAAAGTGCGTGAGGTGTATGAGAATTTACCCAAACAACAAAAAGTGATTGCAGATGCCATTTTGAACAACCATGAAGAGATAGTCCTACTCAATGCTAAAGAACTTTCCAAGAAAATAAACGTCTCAAGTGCGACTATAGTACGATTTGCCCAATTTCTTGGTTATGACGGATACCCTGATTTAGCCCGAGAACTTCGTAAGACCTTTTTTGAAGAAAATAGCCCCATGATGAAACTTAAAGAATCTTTTGATGGTCCTTCTGACCCCAATGATACCTTTAAGCAAGTTTTGCAACTGGATCAGGAAAATATTCGTCTTTTGGAAAAACAGAATATGGGGCATGTTATAAAAGATGCGCTTGATCTGTTGTTGAAATCAAAAAAAGTGGTAATTTTTGGTGGCCGCACATCGTACTCTTTAGTTCATTATGCTGGTTTTCTTTTTAGGCAACTCGACAAAAAGTTTGAATTTTTTAATTCCTCTTGCGATGACTCTCTCGAAAGATTAAGGGTGCTCCAGAAAAGTGACTGCTGCCTTGCCATCTCTTTTCATAGATATTTCAAGCGAACCATTGATTTAGCATCATATTGCAATAGAAGAAGTGTGCCTGTAATTGGTTTGACGGACAGCACCAAATCGCCCCTTTTACCTTACTCTTCTATAGTTTTGTTCGCTCCTAATAAGGCTCCTTTTTACTCATATGTTCCTTCCATGTCAGTTATAAATGTTTTAATAGTATGTTACGCTAGAACAGTGAATCAATTTAATAAAGATATTTTCGAAAAAGACATGGAAGAATTATTAAATAATGATATATATGTATAATTGTTAAAATAATACATTAATACATAATTTAAAGATTGTTATAATTAAATTATTGCATTGTTATTAAATCTAATATATTTTTCATAGTTTACATTATTTCTTCGTATGAAAATTTTGAACTCATATGTTGAGTACTTTTTAAAAGGCATATCGATCAAACATTCAAAAAGTTGCAGTGTCTCCTTAAGATTGGGGGTGATTTGCTGCAGACTGGTAATGGGAATGGAATATTAACGCTTTGGAAATTGAAATAAAAAATCATAAAAGAAACGGGAGGGAGAAAATAATGATTTTAGGGCTACCTGCAATTATAGGTTTTTTGCCGTTACTTCTTTATATCATCCTTTCATTTAAAGGAAAGGACATTACGATGGTTGTATTGATTTGTGTCGTGTTGGGAGCGATACTGACGGGACAAACACCAGTGTCATTGGGAGTTGCGATGTCAAAAGCCCTAGGTTCTTTTATGGGACTTATCGGGTTTATCATACTGATGGGAGCCGGGGTTGGCGAGGTGCTGAGCCAAACGGGCGTAGCTCAAAATATCGTAAGACTAGTCATCACGAAAACGGGTGTCAAAAGCAAAAATCGGGCCATGATAGCTACAATGATATCTTCTGTTTTGCTCGTGGGATTATTAGGTTCCATGGCGGGTTCCAATGCAATTTTAGCACCGATTATCATTCCTATTGTAGCCAGTTTTGGAATAACACCGAATACGTTGGGTGTCCTCTTACACGGCGCAGGAGCAAGTGGATTATATTTAGGACCTTTCGTTCCACCTGTCGTTACCACAATGGAGCTTACCGGAATAGGTTACGGTGAGTATTTGTTGCATACAGGTATTCCTGTTTCAGTAATAGTATGGATAACCACCTATTTTGTAGCAAAACGTACTCAAAAACTCACAGAGGGCAAATATTCTTATAGCGAAGAGGATAGGGTGAATTCGATTAATTTTAAGCCTGATCGTAAGGTCACCAAAGCCACTAGCGTTTTCCTGTTATCGATGTTAGCGTTAATTATATACGGAATGACAGCAAAAGCCGGGGCTTCCTACGTAATAGTGGTTATGGCTTTAGTTGCTTTTATAACAGGTAAAGTTGCGGGATTATCCGGGGAGGATACTCTCAAGGCATTAATTAAGGGAAGTTCCAGAATGTATTGGTTATTTTTCATGTTCATTCTATACGATCCATTCTTAAACTTTGTAACTGAGTCCGGTGCTTTTGATGCTCTTGCAAATTATTTGAAGCCTCTTATCAATTATGGCGGGCCAAAATTATTTATGGTAGTTAGCACATTGGTAGGAGTGTTTGGCGTAAGCGGTGCTGCGGTTGCCCAAGAAAAAGTCATCCATGACATGTTCCTCCCTCTCGTGAATCAACTTAACTTTCCCATGCATTTATGGGCGATTGTGCTTTTGGTAGGCTCACAAATAACATTCTTTGCCTATCCAACGGGGGATATGGTTGGGCAAATGGGACTTGCTCGTTCTACAGACCTTAAAAGCATGATAAAAAACGGGCTTCTGATAACGTTATTTACATGTCTTTACGTAGTAATTAGGGCAATCTTATACAAATTTTAGTTTATTCTTTATCCCAAGACATCAGGATTTTAAAATGATGTCTTGGGATAAAGCAAATTAGGGTTAGGTGTGAATATAATGTGTAAATTATTTTTCAAAGGAGGATTATGTGATGTTTAATTTGGGCATTCTTCAATTTGTCATAGAATATAAAAATCCCGAAAGCAACAGAAAGAAGGTAGCACAACTTGTATCAAATGCCAGTTCTAAAAGTTTTAATATGCTAGTTTTGCCGGAAACTTGGACCACAGGTTATTCTGAAGATGTATTCTATAACGTAAAGTCTTATGCTGAAAGGGAAGACGGACCGTCTATTGGTTTGTTGCGCGAATTGGCTCGCGAGAATGAGATATATATTGTTGGCGGTTCAATCCCTGAATGTGATGGACAAGACATTTACAACACGATCTTTTTTATTGACAATAAGGGTGATATCATCGGCAAGTATCGTAAAATCCATTTGTATAGTGCTATGGATGAGGACAAGGGTTTTAAACATGGTAGCGAGATGCCAGTGTTTGAAACTGAGTTTGGTAAAATCGCGCTAATGACATGTTATGACATCAGATTTCCGGAACAATCTAGGACATACGCCTTAAGAGGGGCTCAAATGATCGTAGCAGTCGCAAATTTTCCCAAGCCAAAAGTACACCATTGGAGGATCCTATTGCAGGCCCGGGCGATTGAGAATCAATTGTTCGTAGTAGCTTGTAACAGAGTCGGCTCAGCTGGTAAGAACAGCTATTTCGGACATTCCATGGTCATTGACCCGTGGGGAGAGATATTAGCTGAAGCCGAGGAAGAAGAAACGATCCTTTCCGCTCAAATCGATTTTACGGCCATTGAAGAGGTAAGAACACTCATTCCTGTTTATTACGACAGACAACCCCGTGCATATTCGAACGATATTTTGAGAGTTAACTGATGATAATGTGAAGAAGGTAAAAACTATGTTGGAAGCAGAAATTAAAGAACTAATCAAAAATCTGGATGGCCAATGTAGCATCATAGTTAACAATATGACTCATGGCGAAAAGTTTGCCTTTAATGAAGATGCAGTTTTCCCTGCCGCCAGCTTAATCAAGCTATGGATATTGTGGGCCCTTTATAAAAATGCCTCGATGAGAAAAGTTGACCTCGATGAGGAGATAATTTTGTGTGAAGAACATAAAACCGGTGGTTTTGGAGTGCTGCAGTACATGCATGCGGGTTTAAATATCACTCTTCGAGATTGTGCCACTCTCATGATCATCTTAAGTGATAACACTGCTACAAACCTACTGATTGATTATTTAGGAATTGAAAAAATAAATAATGAGATAAGACGACTAGGCATGCAAAAGACCGCACTTCAAAGAAAGATGATGGATGCCGAGGCAAAAGCGAGGGGGCTGGATAATTTCACATCAGCTCAGGATGTTCACGTTATATTAGCGGCGATTTTAGACAGCCCGGAAATGCCCAGCAAATTCAGGCAGGAAATGCTTGACATCCTTCTTAAGCAACAATGTAATAATAAACTTCCCTTACTTTTGCCAGAGGGAGTTTTATTTGCCCATAAAACAGGAGATCTTCCTAATACAGAACATGATGCTGGAATATTATTTTTAAACGATGCAAAGATAATAATAGTAGTTGCTGTATATGGAGTTAAAAATAATTTAGATGGCATTAGATTTCATAATCAATTTGGATATCTTGTATATAATTACTATAAACAAAGGTAGGGGTGAATAGCTATGCAAGAACGAAAGAGCCAAAAGAGCTGTATAATCGCTATCAATAGCAAGACCGTGGAAATACCCTTAAAGGGAACGTGGAAAATTTCTTATTACGCAGCGAATACCAGGCCACATTCAATAATCGAAATAATCACTGAAGATGGCATTAGAGGTTATGGGGAAGCGTCGCCTGCACCTGCTTTTATGGGAGAAACGGCATATACCATAGATATGGTCATTCAAAAGCACATAAAACCAAGCCTCATCGGTAAAAACATATTCGATATAGAAAAAATCCATGATTTAATGGACGAATCGATATATGGCAACTATGCTGCAAAAGCTTGTATAGATATGGCCTTGTATGACGCTATGGGCAAGACATTACAGTTGCCTGTCTATA
>NZ_CALETC010000172.1:0-2830 GCF_937920065.1 Acetomicrobium mobile | reverse complement strand
ACGATTTTTTGGCATCGTATTTTTGTGGTAGACTGAACTACTCCCTGTGATAAGATGATAGAATAAGATTATCTTAATTAAAAGCCTGATTTTTGAGAACTTGCTCAATGTCTAATAATTTTATATTACGATGTAACACCGAAAAGTTTACGTATCTTGGAGGTGAAGGAGTGATATTGCATGGCTACTATAGGATGTATACAAAATGGATTTGAAAAAATTCAATCCAGGATCCGCACGACTGTTGAAACTCCTTTCTACGGCAACAACGTCATGTCCGTGGCCTCTGTAAAGGAGGCTTACTATCTCGCAAAAGATAGTCCGGGTACGATAGAACTTTCAGGAATGCCGGTATTTGAAGCAGAAAAAATGGGTTTGCCCGAAGGGGCAAAGGTGTTACTTTTTAACGATGGGGCAGTTGTGGGTCGATGTGCCGCTGCCAGGCGAATCGTGGGCGAGCCTAACGTCAAGGTCGACGAATACGCTACGAAACTTCGGGAGGCAGTTTACGGGACTCGATTTCGCAAGTTATATCGCGCTGAGGCTATCGTAGGATTGCATCCCGATTTCATGATCAAGGCCCACTTGCTTGTTCCCGAAGGACACGAAAACATTTTATATAACTGGATACTCAATTTCCAATATCTCGATGACTGTTACAGCAAGATATATCAAGATTCCAGGGTGTATCCGGAAGGAGACATCTTTATTTTCTCTGATCCGGATTGGCAACACCCGGAACATCCGCTTGGCTTGGCCTTTTTTGATCCAAATCATAACTGTGCTGCCATTTTGGGGTTAAGATACTTTGGGGAATTCAAGAAAGGCACTTTAACTTTAGCTTGGGGTACAGCCGCAAGAAACGGATTTCTTTCCTGCCACGGCGGTTTGAAAAGGCTTAAATTGCATGGCGGAAGAAACTTCGTTATGGCGGTCTTTGGACTGTCGGGCTCTGGGAAGTCCACGATTACCCACGCAACACACGGAGGCAAATACGAAATAACCGTCTTGCACGATGACGCCTTCGTCGTCAATCGGGATGAAGGGTACTCCATTGCTTTAGAGCCTACATATTTCGATAAAACGCAAGATTATTCCATGCACAGCGAGGCGAGCAGGTTTATCGTAACGCTTCAAAATAATGGAGCAAGCATAGGTAAAGACGGGAAGCTTTACGCCATAATGCGAGACTTGAGAAATGGAAACGGGAGGGCGATAAGGTCAAGGTTTTGGTCGCCAAACAGGGTAGATATAATGGAAGATCCAATAAACGCCATCTTTTGGCTCATGAGAGATCCAACTATGCCGCCCGTGGTGAAGGTGACGGATCCATGCCTGGGTTCAACTTTGGGTGCTACGCTTGCAACAAGAAGGACGACGGCTGAAAGGCTTGCGCCGGGGGTTGACCCCGATGCCTTGGTTTTTGAACCCTATGCTAATCCTTTCAGGGTATATCCCTTGAGCGTTGATTACGAAGGCTTCAAAACATTTTTAGCCAGCGGCGTTGATTGCTACATCCTTAACACGGGAGATTTCATGGGAAAAGATATTGAGGCAAAGCTTACCCTTCAAATTATAGAAAACATAACGGAGGAGAAGCCGTGTTTTGTGCCCTGGGATAATTTTTCCGATCTTCAGATCATGCATCTTGATGGCTTCATGCCGGATTTAAGTGACAAAGGGTATAAAGAGCAGTTCATCGCGCGCATGAACGATAGAATTAAGTTTATCAAAGAGAAAGAAACCGAAAGGGGCGGTTTTGATAAACTGCCCCGAGAGACGATAGAAGTTTTGGAGAAGATTCTCGAAGAAGCGTCACATCCAAAGGCAAAATAGCAGGTGTGAAAAACCATGTTTTCCACAAGGGCGTTATATCAACGTGACGATAGGAAGAAGTCTATGGTAGTCACAACTCGGACCACTTTGTAATCGGGTGACCCGGCATCCCTGTCGTTGATGGTGAAATACCCCTGGGTTGCCCTTCTTATTGCGCCAACCTGACATCCCGAATCTCTGGCAAACTGTTCCGCAGCTTCTCTCGCGTTTTTGGTCGCCTCGGCGATCATTTCGGGCTTTATGTCATTTAACTTTGTGAAGGAAAACTGCGCGGAGCTGTCCTCGCCGATGGCAATTCCCGATGATACCAGCTCTCCTGCTTTCTCCATGGCGTGTTTTACACCGGCAACGTTATTCGAGCGAAGAGTTATCCTTGTCACTGCGATGTAACGATATTCTCTCCCTTTGCCGGCATCGTAGTAGGGCAGAGATTGTGTGTCGGTAATTTGTGGGGGCATGCTTGAAATTTCTGACTCAGAAAAACCCATTCCAAGTAAGAAATTATATAGCTTAGCTTTGTTGTCATCTATGTCGTTTTGAAGCTCCTCAAGGTCGTTGGCGGAGTTCCTGAAGGATATGTTCCATATCGCGAGGTCTGCCTCCACGATTCGCTCTGACAATCCCTTAACAGTGACGTAACGTTCCGCCATCTTTATTTCCTTTAAAGCGTTGCTTAAAAAGTAGCTCGAGATTATAAGCCCACAGGCCAGACACAGGCCTAAAGCCAAAAAAGCGATGGTCCTTCGGTCCGTCATTTTTAAATACCCCCTTTTTGTTATTATAACTCGTATCAGGCACCGGCAACGTTATTTTATGCATCTTTTAGGTGACAGCTACGAATGTTTAACACGGGTCAACCTAGGTTAAGCTCGCTTTAGGCCGTTTTGGTGGTGTTATAATTTTCATGAAACGTCGAGAAGTTAACGATGTAACACGAAATTTAGAAAAGAATCGATATCATTAATTTTGCTGCAATCTCTTTATGAAAAAGGTG
>NZ_CALETC010000171.1:0-48032 GCF_937920065.1 Acetomicrobium mobile | reverse complement strand
AGTTGGCTTGTAAGAGACATGAATGTAGGGTAAAATAGATTAAAAGGTTTTGGAGGAATGGCGTGTGGTTAGTAATTGCGTCTTTTGCAAGATCATAAATGGCGATATAAAAAGTGACGTTGTATACGAAACGGAAGATGTTTTAGCAATTAGGGATGTAGCACCACAAGCACCTCATCATTACTTGATAATCCCAAAATTACACATACCAACCTCTCAAGACGTAAGAGATCCTTCCATCTGGGCTAATCTCATGGAAGTTTTAACAATAGTAGCACAGCGGATGGGGCTAGTAGACTCTGGTTACAGGGTCGTTATAAATTGCGGGAGCCAGGCGTGTCAGAGCATATTTCATCTTCACCTACATTTGCTTTCTGGGCGCAAATTTGGTTGGCCCCCCGGTTGAAGCTGTCATGAGATGCGAAAGGGGGGAGAGAGATGGCTAAAGTTTACAGAAGAGAAAACGAATCGATAGATGATACTTTGCGCCGCTTTAAAAGAGAGGTTAAGAAAGTTGGAGTTCTTCGAGATGCGAGGAAACACGAGCACTACGAAAAGCCGAGCGAGATAAGAAAGAAGAAAAGATCAAGTCCAAGAAAGCGCCGGGGTTAGTGGGTCCCCGCTATAAAAGTCGGGCTTGTTGTTTTCTGCTTGCAAGTTAAAAGGGGAAGACGAATATTCGTCTTCCCCTTTTAACTTGCAAATAAGTGCAACACAGTCTTAAAGATTGGTAGACATCAAATAACAAACCAAAGCCTTTCAAGTTTGATTGAGTCCTAAGGACCAAAAATTTGAGCAACTTTAAGCGTAAAGGCCTTTCAGTCATTCCAGTCAGGAATTACACTATATGTAGTAAATAAAAAAGACATATACCATACAGGTAGGGTTATGCATGCGTTGTCCAAGATGTAACCATGATGATAGCAGGGTTATAGAGACGAGAGCGGTTGAAAATGGCATCGTCATCCGCAGAAGGAGGGAATGCCCTAAATGCGGTCGGCGATTTACGACTTATGAGAGGATCGAAAGGAGCACGGTGCTTTTGGTCGTCAAAAAAGACGGTCGAAGAGAAGCTTTCGATAGGGAGAAGGTTTTAAGGGGGATGATACGCGCCTGTGAAAAACTACCCGTGCCCTTGGAGACCCTGGAAAGCGCGGTTGCTTTAATAGAGGAGGAGCTTTTCGCGTTAGCCGTGGGAGAAGTTTCGAGCGCAATGATTGGAGAAATGGTGGCAGATGCCCTGAAGAGCATAAACCACGTTGCTTACGTTAGATTTGCCTCCGTATATCGTGAATTTACCGATTTAAATAGTTTTATTGAAGAGATATCAAGGCTTTTGGAGAAGGAAGAGGGGAGGAGAATATAGCGATGGCTTCGTCCATGAAGTTTGACCGTTTTTGCGATGCGGAAATGAGCATACAGCAATTTTTGTTCAATAGGCCAGAATCAACGGATCTTGCCTTGATGGTGGAGACTCATTCCAAGGAGGAACGCAGTCCATGGGACGCCGCTAAAATAAAGGATGCCCTTATCAGAGAGGCTGGGGTCGATCCAGAAACGGCCCTTTCGATTGCCGTAGAAATCGAGGAGGAGGTGATTCGCCGCGGCAAGGACAGGCTTACCACTTCGATAATAAGGGAAATGGCTAACACCAAACTTTTTCAAAGGGGGTTGGATGCTTATCTTGTCGATCATTCCAGGGTAGGTATACCTGTTTATGATCTTGAGACTTTGATGTTTTCTCCAAATAAAGAAAATAGCAATACATCTTACAACCCGGAATCCGTTAATTTGACGATAGCTGAGATGATCATAAAAGATTACGCCTTGAGTAAGCTCTTTTCCCGCGATGTCGCACGCGCACATCTAGATGGCGACATTCACCTTCACGACCTTGGGATGGTAATAAGGCCCTACTGCAGCGGACAGAGCCCCGCATATGTGGCTAAGTTTGGGCTAAACTTGCCTTCCATAACGAGTGTCTCATCTCCGGCCAAACATCCGGATGTGCTTTTGGCCCATTTACTCAAGATGACTTCGGTGTTGCAGAATAACTTTGCCGGGGCCATCGGTTGGGATGCCATTAACATGTTTTTCGCTCCCTATCTTGAGGGTTGCAGCGATCGCGATCTACGTCAATTGGCCCAGATGTTGATATTTGAATTTAATCAATTAGCTGGTGGCAGGGGAGGGCAAGTAGCCTTCACGGACATAAACTTGTACTATGAAATTCCAAAGCACTTCCGCCATGTGCCAGCCATTGGCCCTGGTGGTAAGTTAAGTGGCAAGACTTATGGAGATTACAGTTTAACCTCAAAACGTTTTTTGCGAGCCTTGTTTGAAGTTTACTTGGAGGGAGATAGCAGATCTCAACCCTTCTTTTTCCCAAAACCGCTTCTTCACATAACTGATGCCTTCTTTAAGGAAGATGGATGGCAAGAGATGCTTGAGTTGGCTTGTATGGTAGCTTCGGAAAAGGGCAACACCTATTTTGTTTTTGACAGAGGAGGCGTGACTAAGCTCAGTGAATGCTGTCGCCTCTCCTTCGAGCTAACTGAGGAAGACTTGCTAGAAGCCAAAACTCCCTGGAAAATGAGATATTCAGCCTTGCAGAACGTAACTATAAATTTGCCCCGAGTTGCTTTCAGGTCTCAAGGTGATCTCGAGACCTTTTTCGGAATACTAGAAAATTTGATGGAAATTGCGCTCAAGGCGCATGTTCAAAAGAGGAGCTTCATTAAAAATCTTCTGGATTTAAAGGACAAAGGGCCGTTGTCGCTTTTGACAGTAGAGCATGATGGCGAGAGTTACATAAGGCTGGAAAAGGCAAGCCACTTAATAGGATTGCTTGGCCTTAATGAAGCGGTACAAGTTTTATGTGGCAAGCAGCTTTACGAAGGAAAGGAAGCAGAAGAGCTAGGGTTGGCCATAGTAAAGTTCATGGAACTCAAATGTCAAGAAATGACCGAACGAGTTGGATTTAAAGTTGTGTTAGAACAAACTCCAGCCGAGAGCGCTGCTCATAGGCTTGCCAGATTGGACTTGAAAAAGTTTCCCGAGGCAAAGCACGTAGTTAAGGGCAATGTTGAGGCAGATGAGGTATTTTATACGAACAGTACCCATATACCCTACGAAGCGGATGTTGACCCAATTGAAAGGGTAGTCAGAGAAGGACGATTCCATCCCTTCATTAAAGCTGGTGCTATAACTCACGTATGGATGGGAGAACATAAACCTGATGCCAAAGCTTTGGCCTCTTTTGTTCGCAAAATTTTCTTGCATTCTCAGAACGCACAGGTGGCCTTTAGCCCAGAGTTCACCATATGCAACGACTGTGGCATAGTTGAGAGGGGCCTGCTGTCTTCTTGCAATAGATGCCGTTCGACGAACGTTGATGGAGTGACGCGAATAACGGGGTATTTTACCAAAATCTCCTCTTGGAATGCTGGAAAAAGGGCAGAGCTTGAAGGCAGAAAGAGATGGAGTTTATGAGGCCTGATATTAAAGGCATAGGAGGCTATATTCCTTCGTCATTCATAGACTGGGAGGGACATGTGTCGGCTGTTTTGTTTTTTAGGGGGTGTAATTTTAGATGCCCCTTTTGTCATAATGGTTCAATGGTAATGGGGCAGTTGCCTGTTTTAAACGAGGAGCTCATCGTGGAGCACATTAGATCGAGGAAAGATTTCTTGGACGGGGTTGTCATAAGTGGCGGTGAACCTACGCTGGATCCCAATCGTTTGAAGGTGTTATTGCCGCGCTTTAAGGATATTGGCTTGCCCATAAAGCTGGATACGAATGGCAGCAACCCAATGGTCATTGAAGGGTTGTTGTCAGGGGGATTTGTCGATGCTATCGCCATGGACGTAAAGGCGCCTTGGGAAAAATATGAACTTTTGTGTGGTTGTATCGTCGATACAAATTTGGTGCAAGAGTCCCTGTACTTATTATTGCATCTTGACCTCGAAGTCGAAATTCGAACAACCTTCGTACCAGCTTTAATGAATTATGATGACCTTTCTATAATTCAAAGCTATTTAGTCGAAAACGTCCGTTGGGTGATACAGTGTTTCAGACCTGAAAATGCCATGGATGAAGCTTTGAGGAGAACAAAGGAGCCGGAACGTGAGGTTTTGCGCGAGAAGTTTCCCAGTGCTATCATTAGATAGAATATGACAATCTCAAGGAGGGACTGCGGGCATGTCATCTAAAATGAAATTCGTGGAGGAGGAGCTTAAGCGCCTTAGGGACGAGGGATTGTACGTCCATATTAGGGTCCTTGAAAGCCCTCAAGGTCCGTGGGTACAAATAGAGGGAAGGCAAGTTTTAAACTTGTGTTCAAATAATTACCTAGGGCTTTGCAATGATCCCAGGTTATGTGAAAAGGCCCAGGAATACATCGATAAATTCGGTGTTGGGCCTGGCGCCGTTCGCACTATCGCTGGTACGATGTCAATACACGTTGAGTTAGAGGAAAAATTGGCGACCTTCAAGGGCGCCGAAGCTGCCCTCGTCGTACAATCCGGCTTTTGCGCTAACTTGTCGGCGATTCCACCGCTAGTTGAAAGAGGCGATCTCATATTTAGCGATGAGTTGAATCACGCCTCGATAATTGATGGTTGTAGGTTGAGCAGGGCTGAGATAGTAAGATATGCCCACTGTGACGTGGTTGACCTTGAGGCTAAGCTGAAAGAATATGTAGATAAAGATTGCAGGAAGCTCATAGTCACCGATGGGGTCTTTTCTATGGATGGGGACATAGCTCCTTTGCCTGATATAGTGGAATTGGCGGATCGGTATGGCGCCATGGTCATGGTCGATGATGCCCACGGCGAAGGTGTTTTAGGTCGTGGAGGAAGGGGAATTGTTGATCATTTCGGTTTGGGCGAAAAAGTTGACATTGAAGTTGGCACTTTATCCAAGGCCTTTGGTGTTGTCGGAGGATTTATTGCAGGAAGCAAGGAGTTGATCGAGTTTTTGCGTCAAAAAGCTCGTCCTAACTTGTTTAGCAGCGCTCTAACTGTTCCTGACGTTGCCGCCAATATCGCGGCTGTGGATATCTTGGAAGAAAGTGACGATTTAGTGAAAAAGCTTTGGGAAAATGGCAACTACCTCAAGAAGTCCTTAAAGGAGAAAGGGTTTAACATCGGTAGGTCTCAAACGCCCATCACTCCGATAATGGTTGGTGATGCGAATAAAGCAAAGGAGTTTAGTTTGAAATTGTTTGAGGAGGGAATATTTATACAATCCATCGCCTATCCGACCGTTCCCTTAGGCAGCGCCAGGTTGAGGGCCATGGTTTCAGCGGCACATTCTAAGGAGGATCTGGACTTTGCTGTCGACAAATTTTCTAAAGTAGGGAGGTCCTTGGGCATTATCTAAAATATCTTACGAGGTAATTAAAACCATACGAAAGTCCTAAAAGTCCATTAGTTTGGGCATTGCTGCAAAAAATAACGATTTGTTTAATCCACCGGGCCGTAGCAAATATTTTTCAGCTCAAAATAGTTAACATAGCTTCCATTCTCAGCAGGCTTTTTATATAATAACAAAGGGCATTCTAATATCAATACTAGAGGAGGGGTGTAAATGAAAAGATTTATGCGGTTTCTTTTTTTTGCTGGGTTAATTTTGGCGGTTTGTGGGATATCGGCTTATGCTGCCGAAGAGGTGATCAAGATCGGTGTCTATGAGCCACTCACAGGCCAAAACGCCTTTGGTGGCCAGCTAACCGTTGAAGGAATACAGCTTGCCCACGAGCAGGCTCCCGAAGTGTTGGGCAAAAAGGTTGAATTAGTGATTGTGGATAACAAATCCGATAAAGTTGAAGCAGCGAACGCCGTTAAACGCTTAATTGAAAGGGATAAAGTTGTTGCAATCATCGGAAGCTATGGATCCTCGCTGTGCATGGCTGGAGGTGAGGTAGCTGAGCAATACGGCATACCTTGTATTACTGACTCGGCAACTAATCCCTTGGTTACGCAGGGCAAAAAATATTATTTCCGCATGTGTTTTATCGATCCCTTCCAGGGTGCAGCTGCTGCCAGATATGTCTACGAACAGCTAGGTGTTAGAAAGGCTGCAATATTAAAGGACGTAGCGCAGGATTACTGCGTTGGATTGGCGGCTTTCTTTAAGAAGGCCTTCTTGGATCTTGGAGGCGAGGTGGTAGCTGACCTTAACTATCAATCCGGCGATCAAGACTTTACTGCGCAATTGACCGAGATTATAAGCAAAGATGCTGAACTCCTTTATATCCCTTCCTACTTCGCCGAGGGAGCAATAATCATGAAGCAAGCCCGTGAATTGGGTGGCAAGTTTCATATCATGGGCGGAGATGCAATGGATAATCCTGACATGATCAAAATAGGCGGGGAGGCAGTAGAGGGCTTCATCTACACTACATTCCCCTATGCGCCGGAGATGCCCGATATGAATCCCATTGCACAGGAATTTACCAAAGCCTTCAGAGAGAAGTTCAAGAAAGAACCTAATGCCAATGCTGCCCTTGGATATGACTGCTACATGTTGCTCATTGATTGTATAAAAAGAGCCGGAAAGGCAGATCCTGAAGCCATTACGGAGCAACTTGCCGCGACCAAGGATTGGGTTGGAGTAACTGGTCCCACGACCATCGATGAAAACCACAACGCTATCAAATCTGTGGGGATCAAGATGGTTAAAGAGGGAAAACAAATCTACGTTGCTACCGTTCCTCCTGAAAGCGGGAAGTAAGGCTAGGCAGCTTTTGGCAAGTGACAAAGATACTGCGGGGGAGGCATGCCTCCCCCTATTTTTAGGATGTTGCCTAAAGGAGGAAAATTATGTCGTATCAGATGTTTATACAACATTTTCTGAACGCGATTACCCTGGGAAGTTTGTATGCCTTGATCGCCATAGGCTATTCGATGGTATATGGAATATTGAGGTTGATAAATTTCGCCCATGGCGAAATTTTCATGTTGGGAGCCTATTTCGTCTTCTGGGGGACAACTCTTTTCCATCTGCCGTGGGTAGCAGCTGTTCCGGTTGCTATAATTGCCACGGCCTTTTGTGGGGTTTTGGTAGACAGGTGTGCTTACAGGCCCTTGAGAGATGCTCCGAGGATTTCGGCCCTGATCAGCGCTATAGGTGTTTCCTTTTTCTTGCAAAACTTTGCCATCGTAGTGTTCTCTGCCATACCTCGTCCAGTTTATCGCCCCGATTGGTTAGTAATGCCTTTATTGGTGCATGGAGTTCATTTTTTGCCCCTAACTCTTGTGGTGCCATTAATTTCCTTCGTTTTGATGTTAGTGGTTCTTTACGTGGTTTATAAGACTAAACCAGGACTTGCCATGCGAGCGATTTCCAAGGATATCGAGACGAGTCGTTTAATGGGTGTCTCGGTGGACCAAATTGTAGCCATAACCTTCATGATTGGTTCGGCCTTGGCCGCGGCTTCGGGCATCATGTGGTCACTAAGATATCCCCAGGTTCATCCCATGATGGGAATGATTCCCGGATTTAAGGCCTTCATTGCCGCGGTTGTGGGGGGCATAGGTTCCATTCAGGGAGCTGTGATTGGAGGCATGTTCCTTGGCTTCATTGAAATAATGATAGTAGCCTTTTTCCCTAATTTATCAGGATTTAAAGATGCTTTTGCCTTTATCCTTCTCATTTTCTTACTACTTTTAAGACCAACTGGCATTATGGGAGAACGATTGGAGGAGAAGGTATGATGTCATTATCGCGTAACCATATATTAAATCTTTTAGCCGTTGCCGTGTTTGGTCTATTTTTGTGGTGGGCCGAAGGACATCTTTCCGGATATCAGGTTCAAATTATAAACTTAATAGCTATAAATACAATATTAGCTTTAGGCCTTAATTTGATCTATGGATTCGGAGGCATGTTTTCTTTAGGGCATGCGGGCTTTATGGCCATAGGAGCCTATACATGCGCACTTTTAATATTACCGCCACTGCAGAAGAAGATGATTTTCATATTACAACCCCTAAGGTGGCCCTTTTCGGTCTTGCAGGCGCCTTTTTTAGCCGCTGTTCTTTTGGGAGGTGCTATAGCTGCGATCTTTGCAATATTGATTGGAATTCCCATTCTTCGGCTTGGCGGTGATTATCTTGGAATAGCTACCATGGGTTTTGCTGAGATAGTTAGGGTAGTGGCTAATAATATCCCAAGCATAACAAATGGAGCCTTGGGTTTGAAGGGAATTCCGTCTTACGCAAATCTATGGTGGAATTACGGTTTCCTCTTCGTCGGGCTCTATGCCATGATTAGATTAGTTAACAGTAATTATGGTAATGCGCTGAAGGCAATAAGGGATGACGAAATGGCTGCGAAAGCCATGGGAATCGACGTTTTTAGATATAAGATCGAAGCTTTTGCCATGGGCTCCTTCCTTGCGGGTGTCGGCGGAGCATTACAGGCAAGCTTTATAACCACCATAGATCCCAAAATGTACATGTTTACCTTAACCTTTAATGTCCTCATGATGGTGGTAGCTGGAGGGCTTGGATCCATAACAGGCACATGCATAGCAAGTGCTGTAATTACTATATTGTTGGAGTGGCTTAGGATAGTTGAAAGTCCTATGACTTTAGGCCCTATCCATATCCCTGGGATACCCGGCATGAGGATGGTCATCTTCTCGCTAGCCTTGATATTCATAATACTTTTCAGGCGCGAAGGCATAATGGGCATGAGGGAGCTGACGTGGGATGACATTTTTGGCTACCTGGGGAGGTTTAAAGGACATGAATGATTCCATTGGTTCTACCTTGAAGTTGGAAGGTCTAACTATGAAATTCGGTGGGTTGACGGCCGTCAATGATCTTTCCCTTGAGGTCCCTAAAGGCAGCATAGTAGGTCTCATAGGGCCAAATGGTGCTGGAAAGACTACGGTTTTCAATGTGATAACCGGGTTTTATCAACCCACTGCTGGCAAGATCCTATTTAGGGGAATGGATATATCTGGCAAACAACCCCATGAGGTGTGTTCCTTAGGAATCGCACGTACTTTTCAAAACATCAGGTTGTTTGTCAACGAGACGGTGCTTCAAAACGTGATGGTAGCTTGCAACGTAAGGATGCCCGTAAAGTGGTGGGAGCCGCCGTTATTGCTGCCCTCCACCCTTAAA
The DNA here is from genome assembly GCF_937920065.1 of Acetomicrobium mobile. Taxonomy (NCBI): domain Bacteria; kingdom Thermotogati; phylum Synergistota; class Synergistia; order Synergistales; family Acetomicrobiaceae; genus Acetomicrobium; species Acetomicrobium mobile. The sequence continues at coordinate 38,895 of NZ_CALETC010000171.1, read as the reverse complement.
AAAGAGCGCATGATTAAAGACAAAGCCATGGATTTATTGCGTAAGGTTGGGCTAGAGCACCTGGCCGACGAAGTGGCAACCTCCCTTCCTTACGGTCAACAAAGGCGTTTGGAAATAGCACGTGCCATGGCAACTGACCCGGAAATACTCTTGCTGGATGAGCCGGCTGCGGGGATGAACCCAAAAGAAACCCATGAACTTATGGAGTTTATCAAAGAGATTAGGGATCTTTTTGGTTTAACTATCATGCTCATAGAGCATGATATGCGTGTGGTGATGGGGATATGCGAGCATATATGGGTCTTAGATTATGGCATTTTAATTGCGGAAGGTCCTCCTTCCTTTATTCAATCCAACGAAAGGGTTATTGAAGCTTATTTGGGAGAGGAGTACGCTCGTTATGTTAATAGTTAAAGACCTTCACGTTTATTACGGAGGCATTCACGCCATAAAGGGCATTTCCATTGAAGTGGCAGATGGAGCCATCGTCACATTGATTGGAGCGAACGGAGCTGGCAAAAGTAGTACTTTAAGATCCATAGCCGGTTTGATTAAACAGAAAAGCGGGAGCATAACTTTCAATGACGTGGATATTTCGAAACTGTCTCCCGAAAAAATCGTAGAAAGCGGAATTGTATTGGTCCCTGAGGGTAGAAAGATTTTCCCAAACCTCACTGTCATGGAGAACTTGATGCTCGGTGCATATCTAAGAAAAGATAACGAGGGAATAAAAAGGGATTTGGAGCAAGTTTTTGAGCTTTTTCCGCGGTTGAAGGAAAGGTCGTGGCAGAAAGGGGGAACTTTATCTGGAGGCGAGCAGCAGATGCTCGCTCTTGGCAGGGCACTTATGAGTGATCCGAAACTTATAATGATGGATGAACCATCTTTGGGACTTGCGCCAATCTTGGTAAAAGAAGTATTTGATATAATAAAGAAGATAAACGCACAAGGAAAGACCATACTTCTCGTCGAGCAGAACGCTTTTGCTGCCCTTAACCTTACTCATTATGCTTACGTCTTAGAAGTGGGCGAGATCGTCCTTGAAGGTTCGGGAGAAGAGTTGATAAGAAATCCGCAGGTGAGGGAGGCTTATCTCGGTGTGTAATGAACCTATTTGCGACGAGAAGTCATCAAAGGAGGGCGCAACTAAGATGGGTAGCATGAATCTTCCTAATGCATTGAGCCTCTCGAGAGTCTTTTTGGTTCCACTGATGCTGGTGTTTTTAAGCATAGGGATAAAGCATGGCGACGTACTGGCGGGAATTGTGTTTATCATAGCTGCATTTACCGACATGGCCGATGGATATATCGCAAGAAAGCACGGCATGGTCACCAATTTAGGCAAATTCATAGATCCTTTGGCGGACAAGATTCTGGTTACGGCTGCTTTGGTTGCCCTGGTGGAGCTTCAAAGGTTGCCAGCCTGGATAGTGGTCGTCATCGTTTCAAGGGAGTTCATCGTAACGGGATTGCGAATGTTAGCGGCTGCTGAAGGCGAGGTAATCGCAGCATCCAAGGGCGGTAAAGCCAAAACAGTTAGCCAAATCATTGCCATCTTTATGATGATGTTCGAGATTTCCGGGGGCATGGTCATGATGTGGATCGCCATGATTTTAACGATTTGGTCTGGGATGGACTACTTGATAAAGGGCAAAGAGTTTCTTGTAAAGTGATGGAGGCAAAGGGGGACGCATTTGTTGGCGGAAAATATAACAGATCTTTTGGATTCCCTGAGAGGGGATATGGTTCAGCTGCTTTGTGATTTGGTGTCGGTGTCTGCAATTTCCCCCGAAAGCGGCGGCAGGGGGGAGGCAGAGAAAGCGGCCTTCTTAAGCCAATATATCAGGAAATTAGGGCTCGGACACCCGGAGCGTTTTGATGCAAGTGATCCCAGGGCGGAAGGAGGTTTGAGGCCAAACATTGTGGTTCGGATACCGGGCAGCTCAACTCAACGCCTTTGGATAGTCACACACATGGACGTGGTGCCAGAAGGGGATAGGTCCTTATGGGAAACGGATCCCTTTTCCCCAGTGGTTAAAGAAGGCAAGGTATATGGCCGCGGGGCCAATGACAACGGGCAGGAAATCGTCGCCTCTATTTTTGCCGCCTATGCCCTTAAAAAGCTAGATTTAACGCCCGCTAGGGAGATATGTCTTTGTTTTGTAGCTGACGAAGAAACGGGAAGCTTTTACGGCATTCAATATCTTTTAAGAAACGGTCTGTTTTCAACGCAAGATTTGGTAGTAGTGCCTGATGGTGGAACTGAAAGAGGAGACTTTATTGAAATTGCCGAGAAGTCGATCTTGTGGTTTAATGTTCAGGTCTTCGGCAAACAGGTTCATGCAAGCAAGCCCAATGAGGGATTAAATGCCTGCAGGATAGCAAACGAGCTTTCGGTAGATTTAGACCGGGCGTTACATTCTGCCTTTCCCGATAAAGATGACATTTTTATACCTCCCCTTTCAACCTTTGAGCCCACAAAAAGGGAGCCCAACGTCGCCAATATCAACACAGTTCCTGGAAAAGAAGTTTTTGCCTTTGATTGTCGCATTCTCCCAGGTGTGGCTTTAGATGATGTGCTAGAAGTTATCGATGAAATATGCAGACGCAAAGCAAATGAAAGCGGAGCGCTTATAGAATACGAAATTTTACAAAGAAATGACGCTGCGCCTCCTACAAATGCCGATGCACCAGTCGTACGTTTGTTGAAAAAAACTATCAAAGAAGTTTTAGGAGTGGACCCCGTCATTGGTGGTATTGGCGGAGGCACTTGTGCGGCATTTTTTAGAGCTCGAGAAATTCCAGCAGCTGTATGGGCTCAGGAAGCCGATACAGCTCATATGCCAAACGAGTACGCAGTAATAGAACATATGGTAAATGAGGCAAAAGTCTTTGCTCATCTTATGCTCAAAAGCCTATAATCTTGTATATGAAAAAATAAAGACAACTGATTGATTTGTTCGGGGAACATCAAGATGAGGGTGCATTATGCGATAAATAAAAAAGGGGGTTTGTTCCTTAAGTCAAAAGGCGGATCCCCTTCTTTGCGTTTTTGGATATCCTGTGTTTTATGGGGTGAAAGGTATGTTTGATGGGTTAAAAAAGATTTTGGGATTAGATGCAAATGAAAGAACGTTAAAAAGATATACCGAGATTGTAAATGAAGTTAATGCCTTGGAAGATGGCATTGCTGTTTTAAGTGACGAGGACTTGGCAAGAGAAATCCAGAGAATACGCCATGAAGTCATCGAAAACGGACAGTCCTTGGATGAAGTTATGTGCGAAGTATTTGCCATAGTGAGAGAAGCCGCGAAGCGGAGCTTGGGCATGCGCCATTTTGACGTGCAAGTCATGGGTGCCATAGCTTTACACGAGGGGAAAATTGCAGAAATGAAGACAGGGGAGGGGAAAACCCTAGTTGCTACGATGCCTGTCGTCCTGAATGCTTTGACTGGAAAGGGCGTACACGTAGTAACGGTGAATGATTATTTGGCTAAACGTGATGCCGAGTGGATGGGAAAGGTTTACCGCTTTTTAGGTTTATCTGTAGGCGTGATCTATCCCTTCATGAGCATCGATGAAAGAAAAAAGGCCTATGAGGCCGACGTCACTTATGGCACTAATAGCGAATTTGGTTTTGACTATTTAAGGGACAACATGATTATTTCACCCACGCAGTTGGTGCAAAGGGGCCATCATTACGCAATAGTTGACGAAGTTGATTCCATTTTGATCGATGAAGCTCGAACTCCACTTATAATATCTGGTCCATCTGAGGAATCGGTTGAACCTTATAAGCTTGCTGATAAAATTGCGAGATCTCTGATTTTAAATGAGGACTTTGAGATAGAGGAAAAGGAAAAAAATGTTGCTTTGACCGAGGCTGGAATAAGGCATTGTGAAAAGATACTAGGGATTGATGATATCTATGCAGAGGTTGAAACCTCTGAATTGCTTCATAAAATAGTGCAAGCACTTAAGGCAAGACATCTATTTAAACGAGATGTGGATTATGTTGTAAAAGATGGAGAGGTAATAATAGTAGACGAATTTACGGGTAGATTAATGTACGGACGCCGATATTCCGATGGATTGCATCAAGCAATCGAGGCTAAAGAAGGTGTTACCATTGGCAAGGAAAATCAAACCCTTGCCACCATCACTTTGCAAAATTACTTTAGGATGTACGATAAGTTGGCGGGCATGACTGGTACTGCCGCTACCGAGGCAGAGGAGTTTAAGGAGATATATGGATTGGAAGTGGTGGTTATCCCAACCCATAAGCCGATGATCCGTTGTGATTACCCTGACGTAATTTATAGGACAAAACGGGAAAAGTTTGCGTCTGTGGCGGATGAAATAAGGAAATGCCATGAAAGTCAACAACCGGTATTGGTGGGGACCACTTCAATAGAAGATTCCGAAAAGTTAAGCAGGCTTCTCTCTGCACGCCATATACCACATCAAGTCTTAAATGCAAAATATCATGAAAAGGAAGCGAAGATAATTGCCCAAGCAGGACGCGTAGGCGCTGTGACGGTGGCCACCAACATGGCAGGAAGGGGTACCGATATATTGCTTGGTGGCAACCCGGAATTTCTTGCACTGGAGGAAGCACAAAAAAAAGGCATTGACATAGAGAAAGACAAAGAGGCCTACGAAGCTATCTTAAAAGAATTTAAGAGATTATGCGACAAGGAACACGAAAAAGTAGTCTCTTTGGGCGGTCTTCACGTTGTAGGCACTGAAAGGCACGAGTCCCGAAGGATCGATAATCAGCTAAGAGGACGTAGCGGTCGTCAGGGGGATCCGGGCTCATCCAGGTTTTATCTTTCCTTGGAAGATGATTTGCTTCGCCTATTTGGGTCAGATAAGATACAAGGCATTATGGAAAAGCTGGGAATGAAGGAAGGGGAGTCCATAGATCATCCCCTTTTAAGCAAAGCCATAGAATCAGCTCAGAAAAAGGTTGAGCAATATCATTTCGACATAAGGAAGCAATTACTGCAATACGATAGCGTGATGAATCAACAGAGAACAGCTATTTATGAAGAAAGAAAGAACATCCTTTTAGCCGAGGATTTGATCGAACACACTTGGCAGATTATAACGGACGCTTTGAACGGGATACTAGAGGCGTATTTCCCTGACGATAAAGAAGCGGATCCCAGGGGTGCATTTTTAAAGGTCAAGACCATATTCGGTGTTAAAATTGCTGAATGCTTGTCCAAAGTGGACGATCGCTCACTTTTACCCGATGCACGAGAAAAGATGATAGCGCTTTTGAGAGAAGGATTTGACGCAAAGCTCAAGGAATTGGGACCGGAAGCGGCGAACGGGATATTCAAAATGATTTTGTTGCGCGTTATTGACGTCCATTGGAAAGAACACTTGCTCGCTATGGATGAGCTGCGCAGGGGTATCGGGCTGAGGGCGTTAGGACAGAAGGACCCCTTGTTAGAGTATCAATTTGAATCCTACAATCTATTTCAGCAGATGTTGGGAAGCATTCGCGAAGGCGTAGCGAGGTTAGCTTTAAGGGTCTCTGTTGTGCCCGAGGAGAGCAGGCCTCTTGCTTCCTTGCGAGAAGGTAGGGACATTGCCTTAGTCGCTTCTGCCCGCGAGCACGGCTCTGACAAAAAGGCGGAACCCAGCCATACCCCGAGACGAGTTCATAAAGTTGGGCGTAATGCGCCTTGCCCCTGCGGAAGCGGAAAAAAGTACAAATACTGCTGCGGAGGGGATGCGTAAACCATGCAAAGGGTGGGAAACTTCAACAAGGGGATGTTTCTTAAGTCGGCTATTTTACTTCTTGTTGCCACTTCTTTGTTGCTTTTGGGAATGTTTTCTGCTTTTGCCGAGGAAGAAGATACTTTGGCGCTGATACGAAAGTACGTTCAGCAATCGCCTCCCTTGACCGCATATGGGAAAAATGTTAAGGCAATGGTATGGCATAGAAGTCATACATATAAAATGCTTGCCGATGGCACTTTGGTTAAAACTTCAAGGTGGCTTATATACTCGGAATCGCCTTTGCCAGAAAGTTGGGGCAAGTGGATAATTCCCTTTGTCGGCGACGAAGGGGTAGAGCTTAAAGAAGCCGCGATTTATGATCCAATAGACTTTAAACTGATCAAGACTCTTTCTCCTATTACGGTTGATCATCGAGGCTTATCGTGGCTTGAAATCGATGTTCCTCCTATGAATATTCCTCACGTTTTTTCGCTTTGCTACCTGAAAGAATTTCCCGGCAGATGGAATGTAGATGACGTGGTCCCCATAGATCTTGACCTTCCTCAATGGAGAACTATTGTAAGCGTGAGCGTGCCACATGATTCTTCGCTTGTTTGGGCTACTACCAAGAACAACCATATGGCTCCCGGCCTCGTGCAAGGTGTAGAGGATACCTATCTATGGGAATTTGTAAACCGATTCCCCGCAAGCGAATTTGCCTTGGAAGTAGAAAATAGCAATTTGCTGTCATTTAGCATGCGAAACGGTTGGCTCAATGCGATAAAGCCGTTAGAAGACTGGGCAAATAGCCTTAAAACTGTAATGCACGAGGACGTAAAGAAAATTCTGGAGAAGAAAGACAAATCGAAAAGTGGCCTAGAAATTTTGCAGTGGGCTAAAAATAAGCAGCTACTCCTGGGCAGCTCTAGTATTTGGAAGATAAGAAGAAGCGCTGAAGAGATACCTAAGGAGGGGCCATGGACTTTGTGGGAAAGAAATGTCTTGCTGGCTCATTGGCTTTCTTTGGCGGGATGGGATGTGCGGATCAACTGGTTGCCCCTCTTTGTACCGAACAAAAACGAGAATGTCCCCGGCACCCCGCATATGATTTCACGACCAATATTTGAGGCAAGATCACCTGGTAGCGGTTCTTACAAGTTCTATGATTTTGGTGGATCTTTGAGGGAAGAAACAGGCCTTATGCCCGATGCTTTATGGGGAAAAACAGTCTGCTTATACGATGGAATGGACGTAAAGCTCAAGCAGTTGGATCGTGGGAACATCGCCGATCATCGATTAAGGGCGAGATGGAATTTAGAACTAGCCGATACTGGAGAAGTACAAGGAACCCTTGAATTAATGTTAAGCGGAGGATGGCCTTACGTTATATTTGGTTGCCAAGGTTATTCTTTGGACATGTCGTCTATTACCCATCTTTATCCCCCCCAAGTGGATGTAAAGTGGAAAGAAGGGGAAGTCTTAGAAAAACCAAACGGGTTAACCATCATATATCCTGTTGCAGGGATGTTGGGAATCACAAGCGGTAACCAAATGCTTTTGATGTTGCCATCGATTTCGTTTGATAGTTTAAGGGCTTTAAGAGGGCTCGATGTTGGAGCAAAATTACGCTTCCCCTTTTTATTAGAAGGGTTCGTGACAATCAAATTGCCTTCAGGATATGAAGCCTTTTCGCTGCCTTACCTGTCATCTAAATCGGATGGAAAAATACGGTGGGAACAATCTATTGACGAGAAAAGTCGTGGTAGAATTGTTGATGTGAGGTGGCGTTTTCTAGTAGAGGAAACCTCTATGGAAGAAGAAGCCCTTTCCACTTTGCACGCAGGCCTTAAAGTGTTGCAGCAATGGAGCAATAGAACTGTTCCCATTCGCAGAAGATGACGGAGGGTTGATTGATGTGATGATTGACATGGAATCTCATATAAAAGATCTTTTATCGGATGCCATAAATTCGGCTGTAAGGAACAAAGACTTGGTTTTTCCGGAAGGACTTGAGATAATTCTCGAAAGACCTCGTCGAGAAGGTCAAGGCGATTATGCTACTAACGTGGCAATGTTGATAGCTCGTCACTGGGGTATGAAGCCAAGGGATGCAGCTGAGATCATAAAGGCGCATTTAGGGCAAAGCGAGTATGTAGAAAAGGTAGAGGTAGCAGGACCGGGCTTTATAAATTTTTTCCTATCCGATGAATGGCTAACGGGTGTCATCAAAGATATCCTTGCTAAAGGTCCTGATTATGGAAAGTCAGACATTGGCAGGGGTAAAAAAGCCCAAGTAGAGTTTGTGAGCGCTAACCCCACGGGACCTTTACACATAGGTCACGGTAGGGGTGCTGCGGTTGGTGATGCAACGGCGAGCATATTGTCCTTTGCCGGGTGGTACGTGGAAAGGGAATATTACATTAATGACGTAGGACTTCAAACCAAGATCTTGGGCAGATCCGTTCAATCGCGATATTTTGAGTTGCTAGGAAAGCCAGAGCATGCGCCTTTTCCCGAGGATGGCTATAAAGGTGACTATATCTACAAAATTGCTGAAGAGATCATTGCAGAAGAAGGAGATAAATTTTTTAGCCTTCCTACTGAAGAGACCCTTGATTACTTTAGAGATTACGCCCTAGAGGTTATATTAAATGAAATTAAAAAGGATTTGGAAGATTTTCGCGTTAACTTTGACGTATGGTTTTCCGAAAAATCCCTACATGAGCGGGGTCTCATCGATGAAATGGTGGATTTTTTAACAAGAAGAGGGCTTGCTTACGAAAAGGACGGAGCTCTATGGTATAAATCGACGTTGTTTGGTGACGAAAAAGATAGGGTATTGATTAAATCTAACGGGGAACCTACCTACTTTGCATCCGATGTGGCATATCATAAGGATAAATTTGATAGGGGTTTTGATCTCGTCATAGATGTATGGGGCGCCGATCATCATGGATACGTGCCTCGCATGAAGGCGGCCGTTCAGGCGCTTGGTAAGTCTCCCGATGCCTTGCAAATCCTTCTTATACAATTTGTTAGTTTGATCAAGGGCGGGAAGTTGGTGCCCATGTCAACGAGAGCAGGGCAGTTTGTTACCTTGAGAGAAATGATGGACGAAGTAGGCGTAGACGCGATGCGGTATTTCTTCTTAATGAGGAAGTGCGATTCTCACCTGGATTTCGATATAGATCTTGCTAAGAGCGCGTCAACCGATAACCCTGTATATTATGTACAATATGCTAGTGCAAGGATACACAGCATATTTAAGGAAGCAGCTTCCAGGGGTGTTGCTGTAGTTGATCCTGAAAAGGTTGAACTTTCCATGCTTAGTACTGAAGAAGAGAAGGCACTTATAAAGTGTCTAGCCAGATTTCCTGAAGAGATAAAAAAGGCGGCAAACGATCTCGCTCCTCACATACTCATATACTACGTGTACGATTTGGCCAAGGCCTTTCATTCTTTCTACAACGCTCACAGGGTTTTGGGGGAGGAAAACTCTTTGACTAACGCAAGGTTGACTTTAGTCCGTGCTGTTAAGGTGGTCTTGCTTAACATATTGCATTTACTGAAAATAAACGCCCCGGAAGTGATGTAAATGCCGAGGCTAAGGTGGATAGTCATATCGCTTTTTTCAATAATAGTGTTTTTAATGTTATTCAATGGCTACATCCGAGAGGTGAAAAAGCTAAACGAACTCTCGAATTGTATCGATGAACGGGTTCGGATTTTGGTCCAATTAAGATTAGACATCGAGGATAAAAGCGAAAAGATAGCTTACTATAATACGGCTGAGGGAATAGCCAGGATGGCGCGCCAGGAATTTAACCTTGTCCTACCGGGCGAGAAGATCTATATTTTGGAGTACTATACGCCTGAGGAAAACAAAGAATGATCCCTATCAATCAAAATTGACACATACTTGATGCATATAAGATAAAAAACCTGAAGGATGGATCTTGTTAAATATGGCGTTTCTGTTTATAATGCTCTTTCGTTGGTGTCCCTATCCCCTTCATAGCGAGGGGATCTTAAAGGCCAAAGGGAGGAGGTGTTGATGATATGCGACCCTATGAGTTGATGGTGCTTATTCATCCCGATACTGAGGAAGTAAAAGTTCAGGTCGATGAAATTTCTGAGATTATTAAAGGCTTAGGAGGAGAATTTCTCAAGGCTGATATCTGGGGAAAAAGGAGACTGGCATACCCTATTAAGAAGCAAACAGAAGGGTATTACGCCTTGCTCGATTTCAACTTGGAGCCTTCCCATATAGGCGAGGTGGAGCGGTTATTGAAGTTGCGCGATTCTGTTTTGAGGCATTTGATAGTACGTCTTGACGAGAAGTAGGAGAAGATAAAAATGGCGCGAGGATACAATAGAATAATACTGATGGGGAACCTTGCTCGCGATCCCGAGATAAGGTATACTGCCTCCAAACAGGCAGTGGCAAGGCTCACTGTAGCTGTGGGACGCAGTTGGAGAGATCACGATGGCAATCAGCAGGAGCGTACCGACTTCATCCCCGTAGTCGTGTGGGGCAATCAAGCTGAAAATTGCGAGAAGTATTTGCATAAAGGGCGTCCTGTATTAGTTGAGGGAAGGTTACAGGTTAGAAGCTATGAAACTAAAGTCGGCGAGAGGCGATGGGTCACGGAGGTTGTGGCGCAAAACGTCATCTTTTTAAGCGGTGGATCTCGCGAATCGCAAGATTATAGGGCATTTCCGGAGCCTGCATCGACCATTGGAAGCTTAAGGGATGAATTCCCCGATGAATTTCCCACGGATATATCTGAGATGGAAGATGAAGGGGAAGAGGCTGATATCCCATTTTAGTTTTTGAAAAGGGAGGTTATTGTGCATGGCGGAGTTTAGACGTCGAAGACGTCGTCCTAAGGTGTGCAGTTTTTGTGCGAATAAGATAGAATACGTGGATTACAAAAATGTTGAACAGCTTAAGAAATTTTTGACCGAGAGGGGAAAGATTTTGCCCCATAGGGTGACGGGAAATTGTGCCAAACACCAGAGACAACTTGCTAGGGCCATTAAAAGGGCCAGGTTCATGGCGCTTTTGCCGTTCACGGTAGAGTAGTTTATAAACTATCAAACTGGCAACGATTTGGGGAGAGGATGTTCTCTCCCCTTTTTTTACCGGGAGGTATTTAGATGAAAAGTACTCGAACCATGGTAGAAACATCGTTACTAGTCGCGCTTTCTGTCGTCCTGTTTCTGGCTAGTCATTTTTTGCCGGTCATCGGAATTATAATATCCTTTTTTTGTCCCGTGCCGCTGGTAATACTCGGGCTTAAAGTGCCCGTTCAAAATGCCTTTACAGGAGCCTTCGTAGCTTTTGTCCTTACGACATTCGTCCTGGGATTGCTAGGAGGGTTCTTTTTTCTTTTCGGGTTTGCTTTGATGGGTGTATCACTTGGCGTTTTGGGGAGGCGCTTTGAAAAGGTGTCCGATATTTTGTCCTATGGCTTTTTGATTTCTCTTTCTTGCAAACTTGTCCTCATGGCTTTAGTAAAATTGCTGACAGGTATGAACCCCTTCGCAATTGATCCCGACACCCTTATGGAATCTTTCAATAATGTCATGGGCGTGCTTTCTGGCAGTCATGGAGAAGCTTTTTTAGAGACAATGAGGATGCAGGTTGAGACCATGAGTAGAATAATGGTACATATCTTGCCAGCCATTTTAATGGCTGCCTCCTTTTTGGATTGCGTCATAAGTTATGTTATTAGCGAGAAAATTGCCCGAAGGTTCAGGATAGTTTTCTTGCCTGGGATGCCTCCTTTAGGCGAGTGGCGTTTTCCTAAGAGCACCTTGTTCGCTTTTTTCATTGCCCTTGTTCTTTCTTTTTTTGGCCGCAGCGGTAATAATATTGGTGTGCTATATGTAGTGGGCTTAAACTTAAAAGTTATTTCAATGATGATCTTTTTGATTCAAGGTTTGGCGACTGTTTGGTATTTATTATCGAAATTATCAAAACATAACATGAAAAGATGGGTCGGCATTTTAGTCGTGGTAATGATTATATTTGTTCCGATCCTCTCTATGGCTGTGATAATGTTAGGTTTTTTGGACATTTTAGTGGATCTTCGGTCAAAATTTTGGAGGTGATCTGATTTGCAGGTAATTTTGAAGCAGGATGTTGATAAATTGGGAAAGAGAGGAGATCTCGTAAAGGTTGCTGATGGTTACGCGAGAAACTATTTGATACCTCGTGGTCTAGCTGAGGAAGCAACGCCCGGTAAAATTAAAAAGCTAGAGGAAATTAAAAAAGTTGAGGAGAGACGAGCGCAAAAGATGGAAGAGGAGGCGCGTGAAAAATCAAAACTACTTCAAGGCAAGCAAGTAACTATACGCGTTAGCGCAGGGGAAAAGGGAAAGTTATTTGGAAGTGTTACCAATGCCCACATCAGCGAGGCTATTTTAGAGCAGTTGGGAGTTGAAGTGGATAAAAGGCTTATAAAAATGGAAGAACCCATTAAAGAGCTTGGTCTTTATCCCATAAAGATAAAACTTCACACAGATGTTGAAGTGGAAATGAAGTTAAAAGTGGAGGCGTGAAAAGCTTGAACCAAGAAATTGACAGGGTAATGCCACATAATCTCGATGCCGAAAGGGCAGTGCTGGGATCTTGCTTGCTCGATAAAGATGCAGCTTTATATGTGGTCGAGACGTTGCGAAAAGATGATTTCTACGATGCTATGCATCAACTGTCATATGAAATTATTTCAGAGATGCTTAAAAAAGACAAAGCGGTGGATCCCCTAACCTTTATAGAGGAGGCAAAAAACCGAGGCTTCCTCGATAGATTGGGAGGGCAATCGTTCATCGCTTCTTTGATAGATACAGTTCCTACTACTGCAAACGTGGAATATCATGCTCGCATTGTAAGAGATAAATCTGTACATAGAAAGATGATTCAAGTTGGCACCTATATTACGAAATTGGGTTACTCAGAAGAGGTGGAGTTTGAAGAAATTTTGGATGAGGCCGAAAGGGCTGTTTTCGATGTTGCAACTCGCGGTAATTTAGTAGTATTTAAAAAGATAGGAGAGATATTAAAGGCATCCTTCAAAGATTTAGAAAAACAATTTAGTAAGGGCAAGGTTGTTACCGGAATTCCTTCAGGTTATATCGACTTTGATCGGATCACGGGAGGGTTTCATCCAGGATCTTTGGCCATTCTAGCCGCTCGCCCCTCCATGGGAAAGACCGCCTTGGCCTTGAACATAGCGCAGCATGTGGCTATAGCACAGAAAACTCCCGTATTGATATTTAGCTTGGAGATGGGGGCTGAACAGCTTTTACTGCGGTTGCTCGGGTCTGAAGCCAAAGTTAACATTCATGATATGCGAACCGGGGTTTTTCCGGAAGGTGCCTGGGATGAACTTGTTAAAGCCGCCGGCACGTTGAATGAAGCTCCGATCTACATTGACGATAGCTCTTTTCTGTCCACTTTAGATCTTCGCGCTAGAGCTAGGAGATTTAAAGCGCAATATCCAAATTTGGGACTTATAATTGTCGACTACCTTCAATTGATGAGCTTATCGAGAAGGGTGGAAAACAAGCAACAGGAAGTTGCTGAAATATCAAAATCTCTAAAAGGCGTAGCAAGGGAATTAAACGTACCTGTTCTGGCACTTTCACAGCTGTCTCGTGCTGTTGAGCAAAGACAGGTAAAAAAACCTCAACTTGCAGATCTCCGGGATAGCGGTGCCATAGAACAAGATGCCGATTTGGTGGTCTTTCTTTACAGGAAGGGTTATTACAATGAAAACGAAAGTGACGACAATGTTGCGGATCTAATAATTGCAAAACATAGAAATGGTCCCACTGGAACGGTTCAGTTACTCTTCTTCAAGGAATATACGCGATTTGAAAATCTTGCCTCCTGGAACTTGCCTAAGTAATTAAATAATCCCTAGGAAACTAATTTATTTCGGGCCTTCTCCTTTGTATAAATTTGCAAATTGGACATGGCTCGAGGCGGAGGGAATAAAGCGGATTATGAAGTTGGATGTAGATTTTAGGATTGGCACCTGCTCTTGGGCCGATAAGTCACTTCTTTCCAGCGAGTGGTATCCCAAGAATTGTCAAAAGGGCAGGGAAAGATTGCGGTATTATTCCTCATTTTTTGACACAGTAGAAGCAGATAGCTTCTTTTATGCCTTGCCCGGTCCATCGGCAATTTATTCTTGGATAGCTGCAACGCCGCCGGAATTTTTGTTCAACGTCAAAGCGCACGCGCTTTTTACAAACCATTTTGTTTCAACGAGGAACCTGCCGCTTTGGTGCAGGGCGAAACTTGGCGAAAAAACAATGCGCGTTACTTTAAAGCATCTGGATAAAAAGACTAGAAGGCAATTACTTGAAGAATATAGATCTTTGCTTTCTATCCTGAAATCGACGAAAAGATTAGGTTACGTCTTATTTCAGTTTTCTCCATACACGAGGTTCGATGAGCGATGGCTTGTATACATGAAAAGGATACGCGAGATGCTTCCATCCTATCATATCGCCATAGAAGTAAGGCATGTTTCATGGTTCAGTGAAAAGGCGAAAGATAGGTTCTTGGGTTTACTGACAGAAGAAAATATGGCCTACGTGGCTGTCGATGAGCCTGCGTTGTCGTGGACGATACCAAATGATTGGTATGTAACCGCTTCTTGGGGAAGCATAGTTAGATTCCACGGAAGAAATGCGGCAGGATGGAGTAAGGGGGCTACAGTTCAAGAGAAATACAAATACAAATATACCCTCAAAGAGTTGGAGTTATGGAGAGATCTTGCATTAAGCATGGCTTTGCCCAAAAGGGTATTTATAATGTTCAATAATTGCTATAAAGATTACGCAGTTCAAAATGCCCTTTCGATGAAAAGATTGTTTGGGTTGACAAAAGATGATGCTTTGCCGTTACAAATTAGCTTGCTTGAGGCTTTAAAAGAAGCTGAAGATGACGAGATAAAAGGGAGGGAGTTGAGGTGATATTAAAGCGAGAGTTTACCTTTGATGCCGCACATTTTTTACCCGATTATCATGGCAAATGCGAGAAATTACATGGACATACCTATAGAGGGGCCATCTATATCGAAGGGGTCCCCGATGAAGAGGGCATGGTCATGGATTTTGTTGAGTTGAAGGAACTCATTCAGGAGAAAATATTATCTAAGCTGGACCATGCCTGTCTCAACGATATTATAAGACAGCCGTCGGCGGAGTACATAGCTCTTTGGATTTGGAGAGAAATTTCGCCTTTTATAAATGATGGTGTGCGTGCATTGAAGCACGTTCAAGTATGGGAAAGTCCTAAAAGCTCCGTTCTCATCGATGAAAAAGACTTCAAGGACTTTTGTGACCGTTTAGAGGCTCTATCATGAAGGTGCTTTTTTCTAACACGAGTTTTGAGCGCCTCAAAGAAATAATAGAACCTCTTTTCAAGGGTCACGAGGTTCTCTATGCCAATATCCTCGAGGACCCGAGGCCTCTTCGATGGGCTGAAGTTCTCATAAAAGGAACGGAGCCTTTTACTGTTGAAATGCTTTTTCTTGCGCAAAACTTGAAGATGGTTTGTCAATGGGGAGTTGGCGTTGAAGGCATCGACATCGGAGCTTGTTCGGCGAAGGGTGTTTTCGTTTGCAACGTTCCTTCCATTAACACTGGTAATGCTGAAGGGGTTGCCGAAGTGGCCATTTTGCATATGCTGCTTTTGGCCAAAGGTTACAATAAATCGCAAGAGAATTTGCAAAGGGGCAAAATGTTTTCGCCAAGGGGCTTGACGCTTTGGCGTAAGCGAGTTTCCATAGTTGGGTTGGGTAACGTCGGCATGGTCTTGGCGAGGCGCTTAAGTGCTTTTGAGGTGAACTTAGTGGGAGTGAACAGAACACGGAGAACGGAATTTGATTCTTTGCCGTTAACTCAATTTTTTAGCCTTGGGGATTTAAGTTCCGCTGTAAAAGGGTGCCGATTTGTGGTTGTAACTTTGGCCTTGACTCCCGAGACCAAAGGGCTAATCGGCGAAGAAGTGCTTGAGAGCATGGACGAGAACGCCTTTTTGGTAAATGTCGCACGTGCGGACATAGTACAAAAAAGGGCCCTGGAAAGGGCTTTGAAGGAGCGCAAAATTGCCGGATGTGGATTTGACGTTTTCTGGGAGGAGCCTCCTGACCCAAACGATCCTTTATTAAACCTGCCCAACTTTTACGTAACGCCTCACATTGGTGGAACTAACGATGAAACCCTTAAGGGTATCCCTGCTTTTATTGCAAGCAACGTGGATAGATTGTCAAAGGGAGAGCTTCCTGTCTCTTGCGTCAATATTAATTCGATCCAAAAAGCTACATAATTTTTACTTTGAACTTGAAGCGGAGGTGTTTTTGTGGAGATAAAGGCGATTATATTTGATTTCGACATGACTTTAGTTGATACAAGCCATGCCATAGCTTATGCTATGAACCGCTTTGCCGAAATAATGGGATTACGAAAGGTCAGTTACGATGAGGTGTTGGCCACAATCGGCTTGCCCATGGAGAAGTCTTTATCTGTTTTGTGGCAGGTGGCAAAGCCGGAGTGGTTGGACATTTACTCAAGTGAATGCAGACCCTTGGAATATGAGAAAATGAGACCTTTTCCTGGCGTGCCTGAAACTTTAAAAGCATTAAGAGATAGGGGATTGAAGCTTGCAATTACTTCAAATAGAAGAAGTGTTAAAAAAGCCATTGATCATCTAGGTTTGGGAGAGTATTTTGATTTAGTTTTGGGCTTAGAGGAGGTAAATATACCTAAGCCCGAACCCTACATCCTTTTAGAGGCAATTGAAAGCTTAGGAGTTGACTGCGACCAAGTAGCTTATGTTGGAGACACTGTTATCGATATGCTCACCGCAAAAAATGCCGGTATAGTTGGTATAGGAGTGACTACTGGACCATCAAGCGAGGAAGAACTCGTGGAAGCTGGGGCTTTTCTGGTCTTGTCAAGCGTAAACGATGTGCTGAAAATCTTTTTAGATAGCACGATTCTCCAGGCGAACGTGATGAAACCACGCGGCAAGAATGCATCGCAGGAGGAGTGATCTGTAAATGTCTGAACAAATAAGGCCTTCTTTTTCACAAAATGCGATCAAGGTTTTAGAGCGTAGATATTTATTAAAAGATGAAAAGGGAAATCTAATAGAAACGCCCGAGAACATGTTATGGCGGGTAGCACGTGCTGTTGCAAAGGCCGAAGGATCCTTTGGCGATGAAGGATCGGAAAAAGAGTGGGCCGAAAGGTTTTTCGGTATGATGGCAAGACTTGATTTTTTGCCCAATTCTCCCACGTTGATGAATGCCGGAACATCTGCAGGGCAACTATCGGCTTGTTTTGTCCTGCCTATCGGCGATAGCATGGAAGAGATATTTGATGCTCTTAAATATACTGCCCTGGTGCATAAATCCGGCGGAGGGACGGGGTTTAATTTTTCGTCACTTCGTCCTTATGGTGATATTGTAAAGAGCACTAAAGGCGTCGCCTCGGGCCCGGTCTCTTTTATGGAGCTTTTTGATCACACCACCGACGTAGTAAAACAGGGTGGAATGAGGCGCGGTGCCAACATGGGGATATTAAATGCCGATCATCCCGATGTGGTTAAATTCATCAAGGCTAAGGTAGAAGAAGGCAAGTTAAGAAATTTTAACATTTCAATAGGTGTCACTCAAAAGTTTATGCGAGCTATTTTAAACGATGAAGATTGGGATCTGATAAATCCGCGAACAAAAGAAGTAGTGGATAGAATCAAGGCACTGTATTTATTCGATCTCATATGCGAAATGGCCTGGAAGACGGGTGATCCCGGAATGATTTTTCTGGATAAAATCGAAGCTTCAAATCCCACACCCCATTTGGGTTCCATTGTTGCCACCAATCCCTGTGGAGAGCAGCCACTTTTACCCTTCGAATCATGCAATTTGGGAAGTATTAACTTATCAAACATGATTTTGTCAAATCGCGAAATTGATTGGGATAAGCTAGAACAAACTACTCGAATGGCAGTTCGTTTTTTGGATGACGTGATCGAGATAAACCAATTCCCAATAAAAGAAATTGCCGATAGGACTAAAACTACAAGAAAAATTGGATTAGGTGTTATGGGTTGGGCTGACGTACTTTTCAAGGCTCGCATTCCTTACGATAGCGAGGATGCACTGGAGCTTGCTCGTCAAGTGATGTGCTTTATAAGCAAAATTGGACATGAGGAAAGTTCAAAACTTGCAGAAGAAAGGGGCCCCTTCCCTGCATGGAAGGGAAGCAAGTGGGAAGAAAGCGGCATTTTAATGAGAAACGCCACAGTTACCACCATTGCGCCTACAGGGACCATCTCGCTCATTGCCGAGGTATCAAGTGGCATAGAACCAGTCTTTGCTCTGGCTTATAAACGGAAGGCCTTTGGTGGAAGTGCTAGCTTGACTTACGTCAATGAAATTCTGCTTGATGCCCTTAAAGAAGAGGGATTATATGCTGAAGAGCTGATCGAGGAGATATTGACCAAGGGATCCCTAAGGGATTTGGATTTACCCGAAGACATAAAAAAAGTCTTCGTAACAGCGCACGACATCGTCCCTGAATGGCACGTAAGGATGCAGGCAGCTTTTCAGGAGTTTACCGATAATGCAGTGAGTAAAACCATAAACTTACCCCACGATGCTTCTGTAGAGGATGTAAAAAAATCCTTTTTGTTGGCATACGAGCTTGGTTGCAAGGGAATAACAATTTTTAGGGACAGGTGCAAGGAAGATCAAGTGCTTTACGTAGGCGCCAAGCAAGAAACGGGAAAAGAAAGCGATAAAATTACCGTAATGAGCGTCGTTGAACAAGGCTATGTTAAGCCTAAAAAACGCCCTCCTGTGCTTTCGGGAAAGACCGTTAAAATTGGGACAAGCTATGGCAATCTCTATCTTACTTTGAACTTTATCGATGGTCAGCCCTTTGAAGTGTTTGCTACTTTGGGGAAGTCTGGCAAAGATACGCAAGCGCACACAGAGGCTTTGGGAAGGTTAATTTCTTTGGCGCTAAGAAGTGGCATACCTATAGACGAAATAATAAAGCAGTTAAAAGGAATAGGAGGAAGCACTCCCTTTCTTGAAGGCGATTCTTTGATTTTGAGTTTGCCTGACGCAATAGCGAGGGGATTGGAAAAGGCTTTGGGCAAATTGGTGGAAGTGCAAGAAAGAGGAGATATGTGTCCCGTTTGTGGTGCTCCCTTAATTCACGCAGAAGGGTGTGAACGATGCATCAGTTGCGATTACTGTAAATGCGATTAGGCATATGTAAATATACACGGAGATGAAAGAGAACAAAGGTTTCGCTCAAATCATTTATGCCATATGGTGTGTAGTGCTTGTCTCATTAGCGGTGTTTTTCTTTTTGGCTTGGCAAAACCATCACCGTTTTAAGCACCCTAATGTGGTTGTGGCAAAGCCCGCCCTGCACGTTGATGAATTTCCCGTAGAAGGTTGGTTATTGTGGCAGGAAGAGGTAGTTAGCTCGCCGGTAAAGGGCGTCCTTAAATTTGTTAACGGCGGAAAGGTGGCCAGAGTAGCTAAAGGCGAGGCCATTGCTGTCATAGAGGGCGCTGAACGAAAGGTGATTTGGGCGCCAAAGGCTGGTTATTTTGTTCCGGCGCTGGACGGAGAAGAAGGAAATTGGAACTTTGCCAGGGTTTGGTTGGATTACGACAATTTGCCCAAAGCGGTAAAGGCAAGGACTGTGCCACAAGGAGTTAACGTGCAAAAGGGGACACTCATTGGAAAAGTTATTCCCTTACCGCAGGCGTTACGCTGTGTCTTCTATGTGTATTTGACGCCCAAGGTGAAAGAAAATCTGCAGAAAAATTTTCTGTGGATACGACTTGATGAAATGGACGTTCCCTTTAGGGTTGAAGTGCTTGCGAAGGAAATTTTAGGATTGAAGGCAAGGGTTAACATTGCCTTGACGCCGTATTTTCCTGCTCATTTGACGATTGATCGCAAATTAAACTTCATGATATACGAAGGCAGAAGGCACGGGGTGCTCCTTCCCGAAGAAAGCGTAATTTTCAAGAAAGGCAAGCAAGGAGTGTATGTAGTCTCTAAAGGTTTGGCAACTTTTAAGGAAATAAAAGGCATTCCCATGGAAGGCAACATGTACTTCGTAGAAGAGGGTTTGCTTCCTGGCGAGATCGTGATATTGAACGGTGATAAGGCTAGAGAGGGGAGGGTCTTTCTATGGTAAGCGCAGATGTATATAATAATATCGAAATAGTGAAGTATAAAATCGCTAAAGCTGCAGCAAGCATCGGCAGAGATTCTGATCAAATAAAGATAATCGCAGCCACAAAAGGTCAACCTTTGGAAGCGATGATTCAGGCTGTAGAGACCGGATACATCGATGGAATTGGCGAAAACAGAGTCCAGGAAGCTAGGAAAAAGAAAGAAAAATGGCCTAAAAGCCCAAGCACTACTTGGCATATGATTGGTCATTTACAACGCAATAAAGCCAAGGTTGCCGTTCAATTGTTCGATGTCATACAAAGTATCGATAGCGCTAATCTGACAGATATTTTAGAGCAGCGATTAGTGTTGTTGAGAAAGACTATGCCTGTGCTTATCGAAGTAAAGATATCTGGCGAAGCCTCGAAGTATGGCGTTGAACCAGACCATGCTCGCGCATTGGCGGAGCATATTTTGGGCCTTTGTCCACATTTAAAGTTAATTGGATTGATGGGGATAGGTCCTTTGACGGACGAGAAAAAAAGGATAAGATCGTCTTTCGCTCTGCTTCGCCGTCTAAAGGAAGAATTGGAAGAGGATCTTGGCGTAGAGCTTCCCGAATTATCCATGGGCATGAGCGATGACTTCGAGATAGCGATCGCGGAAGGAAGTACTATGGTGCGTTTAGGTCGTGCCATATTTGGTCCTAGAGGAAATTAAATAAAGTTTACTTTAGGAGGAGAGAGGGGAATGCTTGAACGACTCCTGGCACTGTTGGGCATCACAGTGCAAAAAGAGGAGAATTTGCAAGAGGAAGGCCTAGAATCATATGAAGATGTTGATCGCATCCCACAATCACGTGCCAAGCAAGCTGCATTGGTGTTTTGTAAGGGTTACATGTGTGCGGAACGAAGGGAAGATTTGGCAGAAGCTTTACATAACGGTAAGATCATTATAGTTGACTTGCGCAACGTCGATAAAGCCGAAGGACAGAGCGCCCTCGATTTCATTTGCGGTGTGGCTTATGCTATGAGAGGTGTTGTCATGAGGATAGCACCAGCGGTCTTTTTGGCTTCGCCTAATAGAAGCCTCATCGATTTATGGGAGGAGGAAAAAGAGGTGGCCCAAAACCATGAGTGAAGTTTTGTCGGCACTTGACGTCATAAATAAAGATTTTAAGAGATCTTTGCGAGGATACGATCCTATCGAGGTGGATGACTTCTTGGATTTGGTTGCAGAGAGTTTGCACTTTTATGCAGAAAAATGTGGCGAGCAGGAGCGCATAATTCATCAACTTGAAAGGCAGCTTGAAGATTACAGAAACTTAAGGGATTCCCTTCAGGAAGCCCTTCTCATGGCGCAGCAAAGTGCAGATGAAAAGGTAGAGGCCGCAAAAAGGGAAGCCGAAGCCATCGTTGCTGAGGCAAAAGCCAAGGCTGAAAGGATGCTCGAGGAAGCTTCGCGAGCCTTGGACAGAAGTAAAGCCGAGATTGAGAGGATGAAAAAACTCAAAATATCCTTTGTTGCCGAATTTAGGGCAGTTCTAAACAAATATGCTGAAATGATAGAGGCTGAAATTGCTGATGATGAAAGCTAGTCCATCGAATGAAAATATCTTGGCTAAGGATGTTAGATTTTTAAAAGGCGTAGGGCCAAAAAGATCATATCTTCTATCCAAATTGGGTATCAAAACTATCGAGGACTTGCTTTACTTCTTTCCGCGACGTTATGAGGACAGAAGAAATATAACGCCTATAAGTTCCTTGAAACCTGGCATTGTCACAACCATGTTGGTGCGAATAGTTGGGGTGGAAAAGAAAGTTACAAAAAGGCGTAACTTAGACCTTACGATAGCCACAATAACTGATGGAACTCAAATTGCTCAGGCTATATGGTTTAACAGAAAAAGGCTGGAAAAAGTTCTTACACCGGGCTCCATGGTTGCCCTGTATGGAAAAGTGAAAAGTGATTTTGGCATGTTACAGGTGGTCAACCCCGAATTTGAAGTAGTCGAATCCGATGCAACCATGGAGGAGATGGGTAGAATTGTGCCAGTCTATCCTCTCACGGAAGGATTAAACCAAAGATGGCTTAGACTTTTGATAAAGGGGGCACTTTTAGAATATTTGCCTTTTGTAGAGGAATTCATGCCCTCTGAGATTTTGGTGCGAAATGAGTTATTACCCCTCAAGGAAGCCATCTGGGGTTATCATTATCCTGATAGCGAAGAGCAGTGGGGCTTATGTCGCAAAAGGCTCGTTTTTGATGAGCTGTTTCTTCTTCAGCTTGGGTTGGCCTTGAAAAAGGAACAATTGGAAAAGGAGACTAATGCCCCTGTTTTACTTTGGCACGGTCCCCTGCAGAGTGCTTTCATCAAAGAATGTTTAACCTTTAAACTCACTTGTGCTCAAGAAAGGGTTTTACGGGAAATAGCGGATGATGTGACTAAAAGCGTGCCTATGAATCGCTTGCTTCAGGGGGATGTAGGCTCGGGCAAAACCGTAGTTGCGGTGGCAGCGATGCTTGCCTCTGTGGATGCCGGATATCAAGCTGCAATGATGGTTCCGACCGAGGTTTTGGCCAAACAGCATTACACCAAAATAGTAAATTGGCTGTCGAAGCTAAATCTGAAGGTTGCTTTACTGACTAGCGCTTTAACTCCTCAAGAGAGGGGGGAAAGATACGAAGATATCTGCGAGGGAAGATCGCATATCGTCATTGGGACACACGCTTTAATTCAAGAAGGGGTTAAATTCCAAAGGCTGGGCTTGGTAGTGATCGACGAACAACATCGTTTTGGAGTGTTGCAACGACGAACCTTGATGGACAAGGGCAGACATCCTCATACTTTAGTCATGACTGCTACTCCCATCCCGCGAACGTTGGCATTGACCGTGTACGGAGACCTTTCCATGTCCGTAGTTGACGAACTACCTCCAGGTAGGAACCCGGTTAGAACCCAATGGATAAGAAAAAATAAATTGCCCGCTCTATATGAATTTATTAAAGCAAAATTATCCTCAGGCAATCAAGCCTATTGGGTGTGTCCTTTGATAGATGAAAGTGAATCCATAGAAGCGACTTCCGTGCAAGAACGCTATAAGTCTTTATGTCAGGAGTTTTCAAACTTCAGGGTAGGCTTGCTGCATGGTCGTTTGGAGGTTTTTGACAAGGACGAAGCTTACCAGGCCTTTGTACGCCAGGAGATAGATTTGCTTGTGGCTACCAACGTAATAGAAGTGGGCATTGACGTGCCCAGCGCTAACATAATTGTAATAGAGGATGCATACAGGTTTGGTCTATCTCAGCTTCATCAGCTCAGAGGAAGAGTAGGCCGCGGCAAAAGTCAGGGCTTTTGCTTTTTATTGGGAGAAGCTCCTACCCCTGAGGCTAGAAAGCGATTTAAGGTCTTGTGTTCCACCAATGACGGCTTTATAGTAGCTGAGGAAGATTTAAAACTGAGAGGGCCAGGTGCCTTTTGCGGAGTCAGGCAGCATGGCATAACGGACTTTAAAGTCGCAGACCTCGTAAAGGATGTTAGCTTGTTGTATAAAGCTCGCACAGAAGCCCAAAATTTGGCTTGCCTTGACCCCACCCTATTTCAATATCCAGATTTGAGAAAAAAACTATTGTCGTCCTTGGGCGACGCCCTATCCCTGATTTTTACAGCATAGTATAATATTTGCTCATTAGTACCAATTCACTTTATCATTTGCTTGAGTTGGGTCTTTAATCCTAATTTACTTTATATCTAATATGCTATAAAATGATATGCACAATAAAGAGGGGGTGATTGCAGTGGCTGAGAGAGAACAGTTAGCTTCCAGATTAGGCTTTATATTGGTGTCTGCAGGATGTGCTATAGGTTTGGGAAATGTGTGGCGATTTCCCTATATCACAGGCCGATATGGTGGAGCAGCTTTTGTAATAGTTTATTTAATTTTTTTGGCTATCATGGGTCTTCCCATCATGGTATGCGAATTTGCCATGGGGCGAGCCAGCCGTAGAAATTTAGCCGGCGCGATGCTTGTCTTGGAGCCGCCTGGTACCAAGTGGCATATTTACGGTTATCTCGGTGTGCTCGGAAACATGGTATTGATGATGTTCTATACCACTGTTACAGGTTGGGGCCTGGCTTATACTTATCACGTTGCAGTAGGACATCTTTCAATGCTTTCTCCTGAAGAAGTGGGTGCCTTTTTTGGTTCTTTCATATCCAATACTCCTGAACTGACCATGTGGATGGCTTTGGCGGTATTGCTTGGCTTCCTGGTTTGTTCGAGAGGTTTGCAGGCAGGCGTTGAACGAATAACTAAGATTTTGATGTCTGGCCTTTTTATGCTGCTCGTTGTGCTCATAGTTCGTTCCGTGACACTGCCTGGAGCTGAAAAGGGCATAGCTTTTTACCTTAAGCCAGACTTTTCTAAGCTAACTTGGGAAGCAGTTTTTGCTGCCCAAAGCCAGGCCTTTTTCACCTTGAGCTTAGGAATCGGCAGCATGTTAATATTTGGGAGTTACCTGAGCAAAGAAAGGGCCCTTCTGGGTGAGTCTGTCTATATTATAATCCTTGATACACTGATAGCATTGATGTCAGGAATGGTAATTTTCCCCGCTTGTTTTGCTTTTGGCGTCGATGCTGGAGCGGGTCCTGGTTTGATATTCGTCACTCTTCCAAACGTCTTCAATGCTATGACTGGCGGTAGATTATGGGGTACTTTATTTTTCGTATTTATATCTTTGGCAGCTTTAACGACTGTAATTGCTGTATTTGAGCATCTCATAGCCTTTGCCATGGACGAGTGGAAGTGGAGTCGCAAAAAGGCCTGTTATGTGGGCATCCTGGTCTTATTCATCGCTTCATTGCCCTGCGTTTTGGGATTTGGCCCCTGGAGCGGGTTTCAACCTTTTGGAGAGGGAACCGTAGTCCTTGATCTGGAAGATTTCATAGTAAGTTTTAATTTGCTTCCCATAGGCTCTCTCGTTTTTGTCCTCTTTTGCACCTCCAAATATGGCTGGGGATGGGAAAACTTTATTAAAGAGGCCAATACGGGCATAGGACCGAAATTCCCAGAGGGCTTGAGAGGTTATATGACTTACGTCTTGCCGGTAATCATCGCCGTTATATTGATCATGGGTTACATCCAGTTCTTTGGTTAATCAACGCAGAGGAGGTGAAAAAAGAAATAGGGATGGCTAGATTTGTTTATTTGCTTAGTATGAGTAAAACTTAAAAAAGGAGGAGAGGAGCATGGCGGAAGCTGGAAGGGAAATGTTTTTAAAGCGGCGTCATATGATTTTTGCAGCTATAGGGTCAGCCATCGGTTTGGGCAACGTCTGGCGGTTTCCTTATATGTGTTACCAGTATGGGGGAGCTGCCTTTTTGGTGGCTTACATCATAGGCATTTTTGCCATTGGGATTCCGTGGCTTCTCACTGAGTTTGGAATGGGGCATTATTTTCAAAAAGGAGCCCCTGGAGTCTTTAGCAGCATAGGCAAAAAATGGGAATGGGTAGGATGGTTTCCAAGCATATCGGCCTTTTTAATCGATACTTATTATTGTGTGATCATGGCTTGGACCCTAATTTACATGTTTAGTTCCATGACTTTAGCTTGGGGTGTGGGAGAAGTGGGTGCCCATCAGGCAGGAGATTACTTTTTTAGCACAGTGCTTGGCCTTTCAGACAATCCTGGGGTGCTTGGTGGGTTAAGGTGGCCCATAGTTGGAGCGTTAACCTTCACTTGGATCGTCATTTATTTCGTGATACATCGAGGTGCTGAATTAATTGGGAAGGTCTCAGAAGTAGTCATGGCGTTAGCGTGGGTTTTGATCGTGGCGATATTAGTAAGAAGCTTAACACTGCCCGGAGCCGTGGAGGGGCTTAATTATTACCTCGATGTCGATTGGTCCGTCTTAAAGGGAGGAGGCGTCTGGTTTGCTGCCTTTAGCCAGATAGCATTTTCGCTTTCTGTTGGGATGGCGGGAATGTATGCCTACGGACGTTTTATCGCTAGAAAGGGCGATATAACGAACAACACCGTTATTACAGTGTTTTGCGACACCAGCTTTGCATTCTTGGCGGGTTTTGCTGTCTTTAGCACAGTCGGTTATATAATGCAAGCTCTGGGAGTGTCCTTGCAAGAGGTGGCCATCGCTGGTATTGGAGTGGCTTTTGTAACTTACCCTGTCGGTATATCGTTGATGCCTGCTTTGAGTCGATTGACAGGCGTTTTATTCTTCCTCATGTTTTGGATGATAGGACTCAGTTCAGCGTATTATTTGGCTTACGCGGGATACATTGTTCCCTTGATGGACAAGTTCGGATGGGAGCGGAAAAAAGTTACTTTTTGGGGATGCCTAGTCGGATTTTTGATCGGACTTCTTTATTGTACTCAGGGGGGAATGTATTGGCTTGACATCGTTGACAGGACGGTTGCCTTCTATACATTGCTCATAGGCGGTGCCATTGCCTCGTTGGTTGTAGGTTGGGTCTTTGGTGCCGATAAGCTTCGCGAGCACGTGAATGCCACTTCAGATATCAAGGTAGGTCCTTGGATGGATTTTCTTATCAAGATCGTGGTGCCGGTAGGACTTCTTTTCGTCGTAGTTTACGGCGGTTTTATGCAGGACCTTAAGGAACCCTATGGAGGGTACGGAAGTTGGTCTAACTTCATTTGGATCATCATGGTGGCAGTCCTGATCGCTAGCTTCATATTGCAAGGCATGAAATCAAAGACGGAAGTAAGCGAGCAAGAAGGAGGGGAGGTTAGATGACGAACGCTGCAATTGGAACAACCATATTCATGGCCGTAATTATCATAGCGGGACTAGCCTTTTGTTTCAGTCGAATGGGCAAGGGGGGCGGTGAGTGGGAGGATTAAACCTAAAAGGTTTGTCCTCGCAAGCGTTAATAAATATAAAACAGCGTGAGCAAATCAAACAAATCGGGAAGGAGGATCTCCCTTCCCGATTTTTTAATGCGCCCGATATGGTCGTTATCTTTGAGTCCTGGGGTTGTCAAAAAAATTCAGAAGCCTTAGTTAAAAGACTGGTATGAAGTGCCATTTTCTACTCGATTGGGTACCTGACTTTTGCAATCACACTTGTAGTATTATGAGACATTCTGTAAAATAATGCCCAGGATGTATTTTAAAGACTATTAAATTGCGATGATCTTTTAAAACGTGTTGTTCGCATGCCTTGAACCTTGACAATTGAATGAGGGGTGATTTCTAAATGGGATTTGTCATGCTCTTATCGAGCGTGTTAGCTGGCGCGGTCGGCATTGCCGTCGGCTATTACGTTCGAAAAATACATGATGAAAAAAAGATTTTAAGCACGAAGAAAATTGCTGAACAGATAGTTGAAGAAGCAAAAAGAGAGGCCGAAACCAAGAAGCGAGAAGTTCTTGCCGAGGCTAGAGAAGAAGCGCTGAAGATTCGACACGAATTGGAAAGAGAACTTAAAGAGCGCAGGAGCGAAATTCAGCGAGCCGAAAGAAGGCTTGAACAAAGAGAGGAAAGTCTCGACAGAAAACTTGAAAATTTAGCGAAGAAAGAAGAAGAGCTAAAGGCCAGGTTGACAGAAGTAGAAAAGGCAAAACTGGAGGCCGAAAGGCTTTTGCGGGAACGGATCGTTAAACTAGAGAAAGTCGCTGGGCTTTCACGAGAAGAGGCAAAGGAACTTCTACTAAAAGAGGTAGAAGAGGAAGCCTCCTCTTCTATTGGGTTGAAATTGAAGGAGTTGGAAGAAAATTTTAAACGTGAGGCTGATAAAAAGGCAAGGGAGATTTTAACCACAGCAATTCAGCGATGTGCTGTCGATCATACTTCTGAAGTTACGGTTAGCGTTGTACCCCTGCCCTCAGACGATATGAAGGGCAGAATAATCGGCAGAGAAGGAAGGAATATTAGGGCCTTCGAAAGTTTGACAGGCGTCGATTTGATTGTGGATGATACGCCTGAGGCGGTGACGCTAAGCTGTTTTGATCCTGTAAGGCGTGAGATTGCCCGTATTTCCCTGGAGAGGCTCATCCTTGACGGAAGGATTCATCCGGCGCGCATTGAGGAGATCGTAGAAAAAGTGCGTAAGGAAGTTGACGAACATATGCTTGAGGCAGCCGAAAATGCTTTGCTCGAGGTTAATATAGAAGGCGTACATCCTGAGATCGTCAAGACCTTGGGGAGGCTTACCTATAGATCAAGCTATGGCCAAAATGCATTGGCTCACAGCTTGGAAGTCGCTCACTTGACCGGGGTAATGGCGGCAGAACTTGGGCTTGATGAAATGATCGCAAGGAGAGCGGGACTGTTGCATGATATTGGTAAAGCTATAGATTACCAGGTGGAAGGCTCGCACGCTTTAATAGGAGCAGACCTTGCGAAACGATACGGCGAGTCGCAGGTCATAGTAAACGCGATTGCTGCTCATCACGAGGAGGAAGAGCCTAAAAGTGTGTATGCTGTCTTAGTACTTGCTGCCGATGCCGTAAGTGCTTCAAGGCCTGGGGCGAGGCGCGAAAGCATAGAAGCCTATATAAGAAGACTTGAAAAACTGGAAAATTTAGCTTCTTCCTTTACGGGAGTGGAGAAAGCATACGCCATCCAGGCTGGAAGGGAAGTGCGAGTCATGATATCTCCTGAAGCAGGAGATGATGGTACCATATATAAGATTGCATACGATATTGCTCGAAAGATAGAAGAAGACCTTAAGTACCCTGGCCAAGTCAAGGTGACAGTCATAAGGGAGCTCAGGGCCATTGAGTTTGCGAAGTAGGAATGTTGTCATGAGAGTGCTTTTTATAGGAGATATCGTTGGCAGACCAGGGAGAAGGACGCTTCAAAAGCTCTTGCCCAAGGTGAGAAACACTTATGGACCTTTTGATTTCGTCATTGCAAATGTGGAAAACTCTGCCGGTGGTTTTGGTATAACCCAAAAGGTATTAGACGAGCTATTGGCAATGGGAATCGATTGCATGACGTCGGGCAATCACATATGGGACAAAAAAGAAGGTTTATCCCTATTGGATTCGGAACCCAAGTTGCTACGACCTGCCAATTATCCTCCAGGCTGTCCCGGCCGAGGAAGCGCAGTTTTGAAGTGCGGAGAGGGAAGGTTGTTAGTTTTGAACCTCTTGGGTCGAACATTTATGTACGACGTGGATTGCCCTTTTAGGAAGGCCGATGAAATCTTACAGGAGGCTTCAACCACCACCATATTGGTGGATATTCACGCCGAGGCAACATCGGAAAAAAGAGCCTTAGCATTATATCTTGATGGGCGCGTATCGGCGGTCTTAGGCACCCATACCCATGTTGCGACGGCAGATGAAGATATACTTGACAAAGGAACTGCCTTTATAACCGATGTGGGTATGACGGGAGGGCACGCCGGAGTTATTGGCATGAGGAAGGAATCGGTCATAAGTCGTTTTTTGACGTCAATGCCAGCTCGATTTGATGCGTGCAACGAGGATTTAAGACTCAACGGCGTTTGTTTGGATATAGATGCGCTAACGGGCAATGCTTTGAGCATCCGCAGAATTAGCGAGAAAGTGGATGAGAAGAACGACGAACTGGCAACGAACTCATAAGGGTTTAAGTTGCCCCGGGCGATAACGTCGAAAGCTTGTTGAATTGCTTGAATGAACGTTCGGCACAAAAGACGAAGCGGGGCCAAAATTCAATAGGTCCCGCTTTTTTACTCGTTTTAATGGAAGGTGAAGGAGGTAGAAATATGTGTCTGGCTGTTCCACATAGAATAGAAAAAATTTTGGATTCGCGCAGGGTAATTGCACGGGCGGGATCCTTGAAAGTGGAGGCAAGGACGGACTTGATCGATAGTGTAAATGTGGGCGATGTGGTTTTGGTGCACGCTGGTTTTATTATAGAAAAGTGCGAAGAAAAAGAGGGCCAAGAATTGGAAGAATTGTGGAAAGAAGTGTTGAATATTGCAGGAAAAAGGCAATCTTAGGGACAAAGCTGAATTACTTCAACGTGCTTTAGGATTTTTTGCCAAAGAGCCCATGACCTTCATGGAAGTTTGCGGCACACACACGGTTGCCATCTACAGGAGCGGATTAAGGTCATTGCTTCCAAAAAACATTTCACTTGTCTCCGGGCCTGGCTGTCCCGTCTGCGTTACAGACCAAGGAGAAGTGGACGCGGCGATAAAGCTTGCCGAAAAAAAAGGTTTGGTTTTTGCTACTTACGGGGATATGATGCGCGTTCCCGGTACTAAAGGCTCTTTGCGAAATCTTAGGACTCAAGGATCTGACGTTCGAGTGGTGAGATCCTGCGATGAGGCATTGGACCTAGCTTTGAAAAATCCAACGAAGGAAGTTGTCTTTTTAGGTGTTGGATTCGAGACGACAGCTCCCTCTACGGCTGCTATCATTTTAGAGGCAGAAGAGAAAAAGGTCCGAAACTTTTCCGTTCTTTGTTTTCATAAACTTGTTCCGCCGGCATTGCGACTCCTTGCTGAGTCAAGGGAACTTAAAGTGGATGGCTTTTTGCTTCCGGGGCATGTAACCGTTGTCATAGGCGTAAAGCCCTATGAATTTTTGCCCAGAGATTTTAACATATCCTGCACGATTGCGGGATTTGAACCCCTAGATATCATGGAAGGTTTGGTGGAACTAGCTAGACAAGTTCACGATAAGGACCCCAAGGTTAGTCTGCTTTATGCTAGGGCAGTAAGGCCAGAGGGAAACACCCGAGCCAAAAAGTTTATAAGACGAGTCTTCGATGAAGCGGATGCCAGATGGCGAGGACTTGGGAAGATTAAAAATTCTGGGTTACGGTTAAAGCCCGAATTTGCCTGCTTCGATGCCATTACGAGGTTTGATTTAGACATCAAAGAAGTTCCCTTGCCCTCTGGATGCAAATGCGGTGAAGTATTGATGGGCAAATTAAGGCCGGAGGAGTGTCCCTTGTTTTCGATTCGTTGCACTCCCGATGATCCGGTAGGTCCATGTATGGTATCTAGCGAAGGCAACTGCGCTGCTTGTTATAAGTATTCTTACAAGGTGATGCGATGATGTTTATAGAATTAGGACATGGTAGTGGTGGCAGGCCAACTCAACAACTTATCAAAGAAATATTAAATATATACGGCAATCAGAGCAATAAGGATATGGAAGATTGCGCCTTGATTGAAAATGGCATTGGCGTCACAATTGATGGTTTTACCGTAAGTCCGAGATTTTTCCCTGGGGGAGACATTGGTAAGCTTGCAATATGTGGCAGCACTAACGATCTAGCAGTAAGAGGAGTTAAGCCACTTTATTTGGCTATGGGCATTCTCATAGAAGAAGGATTACTGAAGGAAGAATTGCTAAAAGTCATCGAGAGCGCCTATCGCGTAAGCAGGGATCTGGATGTTAAACTCGTTGCTGGTGATACAAAAGTTTTGCCCAGGGGCCAGGCGGATGGCATGTATATAACTTGTTGTGCCTTAGGAGAAGTCCTTACTGACAACCACTGGGGAATTAAAAATCTATACCCGGGCGACTATTTAATCGTTACTGGTCCTATAGGACAACACGGTGCTTTAATATCGGCCCTTCACTACGGCCTTGAGGTGGATGAATTGATAAGCGATTGCAAGCCTTTGTGGCCACTTATGGAACCCTTAACTAGCATACCAGGCGTTAAGTGCGCAAGGGATTGTACGCGAGGCGGTTTAGGGACTGTCTTGTGTGAATGGGCTGAAGGATCCAACATCGGCATCGAGATCGAGGAGGAACTCATACCAGTAAATTCAGAGGTAGTATCCGTAGCTGATGTTTTAGGTTTCGATGTGCTGCATTTAGCATGCGAGGGTACGGCGGTTCTTGCCGTAGATCCGGATTATTTAAGAGAAGTTCTTTCGTCTTTGAAAAAGGTCGCCCCCCATTGTTCTGTCATAGGTAAGGTTACAGAAGATCATGTCGGGATCGTGGGGCTTAAGACAAAAATAGGAGGCATGAGGGTGATCGATATGCTCGTTGGAGAAATGGTGCCGAGGATATGTTAGTGCCTGAAGTGGCTTTGTGGATAAAAGCATGCTTGACCCTTTGAAATCATATATATAAAATGTTAGATGGAAGAATGCACATTCCGGATGAGCATCGCAAGAGATGTCTTGCCTTCTGGGCGAGAAGCCGAAGGTGTAAGGGAAAAGTCCTAATCTCTCAGGCAAAAGGATTGCGATGTGACGGGGCCCTGGAAAAGACCTTTGAAGGTCTGCCAAAGGGGCAAGCCCGATAAAAAGTGGCGAATCCCTGAGGGTAAAGAGGACAGGGGCCAAATTAACCGAATGGAAGGGAGGTTTGGCTAATGTCCTCCTCGTATTATCTTATATCCAATAATCCGCGAATAAGAACCCTTCCCAGGTGCATCTACGTAGAAGGATCTATTTTAGATGTGCTGGTAGCTGCTCGTGATAAGGTGCACGTGGGATACAAAATTTTATCTCATCCTTTATCTGGGAATATAGCTCCTTCGATGAGGATTTTTATGACAATTATCCTTGCTCAATCCCCTTGTGAAGGTCATTTCACTGATATAGAATCCCTTAATGTAATTGAAAGTACCTTAGAATTTTGTAAAGATCAAAGTCTTTCAAGCATCAAGCTTGATCAGAAAGTTCTGGAAGATATGCAATACCTTGACGAACAGTTGATCATGCCCGTACTTTGTCGGTATGGGATCGTATCAAAACAGGAGGTGTGTTTAATTGATAGAGGTAAATAAGGACAATTTTGAATCGGAAGTTCTGCAAAGTGAATTACCGGTAGTTGTAGATCTCTGGGGACCAAAATGCGGTCCGTGCCTTGCGTTGATGCCTCAGGTGGAGGAGCTTGCCTCTCAGTATGAAGGTAAAGTTAAGTTTTGCAAACTTAATGTGGCCGAGAACCGCCGTTTGGCAATTAGTCTAAAGGTCATGGGGGTCCCAACGTTCCTATTTTATCAAGGAGGGGAATTGAAGGATAGAATTACGGGAAATGAAGTAACAATAGAGGCGATAAAAGAGCGAGTGGAAAAGATATTGCAGTAGTTAGTAATTTTAAAAATGAAAAGGAGGTGTGTGTTAGTGAGGCTTGAATTGCACAAAGTCAAAATAAACGATATTAAATGGGGAAATACCACCAAAGTTGAAGACAAAGTACTTTATATTAACCAAGAAGAAATAAGTTCCTTACTTTCTAAGGACGATCGCTTTGAATGCGTCGAGGTTGATTTGGCTCGTCCGGGAGAAAAGGTCCGCATCGTGCCGGTTAAAGACGTGATAGAGCCAAGATGTAAAATTGAGGGCGAAGGAGATGTTTTTCCTGGCTTCATTGGAGACGTTGAAGGAACCGTAGGAGAGGGAAAGACCTTAGCTCTCACCGGAGCAGCGGTTGTGACCTGTGGCAAAATAATGGGTTTCCAAGAAGGCATAATAGATATGTCTGGGCCAGGGGCGGATTATACCCCTTTTTCCAAGACAAATAATGTGGTCTTGGTCTTTACTCCAAGGGCAGATATTGAAAGGCATGACTACGAAGCTGCTTGTCGCGTAGCTGGACTAAAGGTCGCTCATTTCTTGGCCACAAAGGCTAAAGATGTGTCTCCAGATGAAGTGTCCCTATACGAGCTTGAGGAGATAACAAAAAGGTCCAAGGAACTTGAAAAACTCCCTAAAGTGGCCTACATCTATATGTTGCAATCGCAGGGGTTGCTTCATGATACCTACGTGTATGGAGTAGATGCAAAAAAGATACTGCCTACTTTAATTCACCCTAATGAAGTTTTTGACGGTGCGATAGTATCGGGAAACTGCGTATCGGCTTGCGACAAAAATAGTACCTATGTTCACCAAAATAACCCGGTAATAGAGGCATTATACAAGCGTCATGGCGAGGAAATAAACTTTATTGGCTGCATAATAACAAACGAAAATGTCACGTTAGAGGATAAAAAGAGAAATTCCTCTTACACAGTAAAGCTTGCCAGGATGTTGGGTGTCGACGGTGTAATCATTACTGAAGAAGGATTCGGCAATCCCGATACAGACCTCATCATGAACTGTAAAAAGGCAGAACTCGCTGGTATAAAAACAGTTCTGATCACAGACGAATATGCGGGTAGAGATGGAGCGAGTCAATCTCTTGCCGATGCGTCGCCGGAAGCCAACGCTGTAGTAAGCGTCGGAAATGCTAACCCTATTGTAAAGTTACCGCCCATGGAAAGGGTGATTGGTTTCAGTGAATATGTTGACATTATAGCTGGAGGATTTTCCGGAAGCTTAAAGGATGACGGTTCCATCGAGGTCGAATTGCAGGCGATAACTGGAGCTACCAACGAGCTTGGTTTCACCTGTTTCTCGGCCGAGACCAGATAAAATAAAATGGGAGGTGTAACAAGCTATGGCAAAGGGTAAATTGGCCGGTAAAAAGTTGATTCTCCTTGGCGAAAGAGATGGCATTCCTGGCCCTGTCATGGAGGCCTGCTTGAAGGATAGTGGCGCAGAAACAGTGTTTTCCGTGACCGAATGTTTCGTCTGAACGGCCGCGGGAGCCATGGACCTGCAGAACCAACAGCGCGTGAAGGATGTTGTTGAGAAATATGGAGCTGAGAATGTAATAGTTATACTTGGAAGCTCCGATCCTGAAGGCGCCGAAATTTACGCAGAGACCGTGACAAACGGTGATCCGACTTACGCAGGTCCTTTGGCGGGAGTCCCGTTGGGACTCGCAGTTTACCACATTTTTGAGCCAGAAATTAGGGAAGAAGTAGATCCGGCAGTTTGGGAAGAACAGATGGAAATGATGGAAATGGTCTTGGATCCCGAGGCCCTGTCTCAAGCAGTTGCAAATATGCGCGAGCAATATAGCAAGTACACTTTAGAGTAGCAGCAAGAGATAGGGGGGATAATTAGTGACTTATAGAGTGGTCCATTATATAAACCAGTTTTTTGCCGGTATAGGTGGCGAGGAAAGGGCAGATTATCCTCCGGAACTTCGCGAGGGCGTTGTGGGCCCTGGCCAGGCTTTGCAGGCAGCATTAGGAGAAGAGGCTGTTGTGGTTGCTACCTTAGTCTGTGGAGATGATTATTTCGCGGAACATGCGGAGGAGGCTGTCGATAAGATCATCGGGCTATTGGAAAGCTATCGCCCAGATGCCTTAGTTGCAGGGCCTGCTTTCAACGCCGGGCGTTATGGGATGGCATGTGGTGCCCTATGCGATGCAGTGAGCAAAAAGTTGGGCATACCAGTTGTTACTGCCATGTATCCAGAAAATCCAGCCGTAGAAATTTACAGAAAAGATTTATACATCGTAGAAACCTCTGATAGCGCTAGGGGCATGCGCGATGCCATACCTAAAATGGCGCGTTTGATACTGAAACAGTTAAAGGGCGAACCCTTAGGGCGTCCCGAAGAAGAAGGCTACATAGAGCGGGGCATTCGTGTCAACATCTTTCGTGACCGAATAGGTGCGGAGCGAGCAGTTGACATGCTCATAAAAAAATTGAAAGGCGAGGATTTTGCAACTGAGTATCCTATGCCTTCCTTCGATCGCGTTCCTCCGGCACCAGCAATACAGAACATAAGGGAGGCTAAGATTGCCCTCGTTACATCTGGGGGTATAGTTCCAAAGGGAAACCCTGATAGGATCGAAGCTTCAAGTGCCACTAAATATGGTGAATACAGCATAGCAGGTCTCGAAAACCTTACGCCCGAAACTCATGAGACAGTTCATGGCGGTTATGATCCGACTTATGCTAACGACGATCCAGACAGAGTGCTGCCATTAGATGTAGCCAGGGAACTTGAAAAAGAAGGCGCCTTTGGCTCACTCCACGATAAATACTATGCAACTGTCGGTAACGGCACGCCAGTCGCTTACGCCAAGAAATTTGGCGAGGAAATCGCCAAAAAGTTGAAAGAAGCTGACGTTGACGGAGTGATACTTACCTCTACTTGAGGGACTTGTACTCGTTGCGGTGCAACGATCGTGAAGGAACTTGAACGAGTTGGCCTACCCACCGTCCACGTATGTACTATCGTCCCCATTTCGCAAACAGTGGGAGCAAACAGGATAGTACCCTCTGTGGCTATACCGCATCCCTTGGGCGATCCCACCAAGCCCCTTGAGGAAGAGAAGGCAATAAGGCGTCGTTTGTTGCTCAAGGCCCTAGAAGCTTTGCAGGCTGATATTGAGGAACAAACTATTTTCGGAAATTGACGAATGTCGTAGCGTTAAAGGGGCCAAAGAATTAAATCTTTGGCCCCTTTTGTGAACTTTTGTAAGATTGAACAGTCATTTTGACAAGAGGAGCGTGCATGATCACATGCGAAAAGTTGCGATAAAAGAGTATGCTTATTGCCTCAATCACACGCCTGAATTAGCTTATCACTATGGCAATACGCCTTTTTGGGAGAGAAAGATTAAGGGAGAATCAGAGTTTCTGCTTTCTCTGTCAAAGTCCATACGAACCTACGACGAAGCCATCGGTTACGCACCAAATCAAGCTTTTATTGGAGGAATATCCCTTGAAGAATTAGAGGCACATCAAACGCCCTGGTATCAAAACCCGTTAAAGGACGTTTCGCGTTACGGTACATTTGGAGAGATAATGCCTGAGGATGAGTTTCTCGGTTTGATGGATATCTGCGATGTCTTTGATATCATTTGGTTGGAGCAGTCTTTTTCTAAAAAAGTTGAAGATAAGCTTCAGGCGCATCCGTTGATGAATTCAAGCATTTTGCAGCGTTTGGAGAAGGGGCATATTTTCGAGGAAATTGAAAAGGAAATAAGGGAAGATGGAGCCGTGCCGCTTTATTCGGGGGGCGAAATTGTTGGATGTTGCAGAAAGGCCCATGAGTTTGACGAGTGCTTATCATCTTATGTATTGCTCGAGAATATTGCCTGCAAAGCGGGCGGTGTTTTAGCCTTGCTGCATTTATTGAAACGAGCGAACATGAAGCCAGAGGAAGTGGATTTCATCATTGAATGTTCAGAAGAAGCAGCCGGCGACATGAATCAAAGAGGTGGGGGGAATTTTGCTAAATCCATAGGCGAGATTGCTGGTTGCAGCAACGCTAGCGGATGTGATATACGGGGCTTTTGTGCAGGTCCGGTTTATGCCTTGGTGGACGCAGCAGCACAAGTAGCCTCGGGCGTGAGGGAAAACGTAGTAGTATTGGCGGGTGGGGCCCTTCCTAAGCTTTATATGAACGCGAGAGATCATGTCAAAAAAGGCATGCCAGCATTGGAGGACATGTTAGGCAATTTTGCCGTGTTACTTGCCCCTGAAGATGGAGAGTCCCCAGTAATGAGGCTTGACGCCGTAGGAAAACATTCCATAGGAGCGGGAGCATCTCCACAAGCCATAACGGAAGCGTTGGTTTACAAGCCACTGAAACGCATAGGTTTAGGAT
Organism: Acetomicrobium mobile; assembly: GCF_937920065.1. Taxonomy (NCBI): domain Bacteria; kingdom Thermotogati; phylum Synergistota; class Synergistia; order Synergistales; family Acetomicrobiaceae; genus Acetomicrobium; species Acetomicrobium mobile. Next base: position 1,532 of record NZ_CALETC010000171.1, on the reverse strand, counting down.
TTCTGGATGTGGACAAATACGCTGCAGAATTACAAAATCCAGAAATTACATTGCCGGCAGGAGCAGGTAATGTTCCTGAGGCGAACTTTAAAATGATCGCTGCTTTGGCCGTTATGAAAAGGGAACTTGATAAAGCGGGTATGACTGATTTTATAAAAACTCGCGGAATGCCCGGCTTTGCACCGACCCAAGGCCACATCCCTTCAGGTGTGCCGTTTATAGGTCATGCTTGCGAAAATATAAAAAATGGCAAGATGAAACGAGCCATGATCATCGGAAAAGGAAGCTTATTTTTGGCTCGTTTAACTAATCTTTCTGATGGAGTGTCATTCATGATAGAGGCTCCATCGCCAGCAGTTGAAGAAAAAGTAGAAACCCTTACCAAGGAAGAAGTAAAGAACACAATTCTTGAAGTGCTTGCCGATATCGCTAAATCCCTGAAGGGTGCGAATGCGAAGTGAGGTACGAGAGGTGAGGTATAGTGGATAAGTCCAAAGCGAAAAAATTCATTGGCGAGGCATTAGATGAGATTGTGAGAGCAGCAAAGGGAAGCGGCGAGCTTGTTCCTATAGGTTTAATGAGCAGCGGAAGCGAACTGGGCTCAAATGAGTTAGCCTTGGGAGGCAGGCTCGCGCAAGAGCAATACCGCTTTATCAAGGTTGTAATGATAGGCCCTCGAATTGAAGGTTTCAGCGACCTTGAGTGGATAGAGACCGATGATTGTGAAGCTGACATTCAAAAGGCCATGGAAGAGGCCTTAAGGGAAGGTCTCATAAAGGGAGCGGTAGCTCTTCACTATCCTTTTCCTTTGGGGGTTGCAACCGTTGGAATGATATACACTCCTGCGAAGGGAAGACCCCTAATAATTTCGACTTCGACCGGTACCACCTCGACCGATAGAGTGGAAGCAATGATCTTGAACGCTATTTATGGCACAGCTGTAGCTAAGGCAAGGAACATCGAATACCCGAAGGTCGGTATTTTAAATGTGGATGGGGCGCAAATTGTTTACAGATCCCTAAAGCGACTGGAAGAAAATGGGTACGAGATCGCATTTGGTAGTACTGTTAGGCAAGAGGGAGGATCTATCCTTAGGGGAAACGATCTTATAGCTGGCTCGGTTGACGTTTGTGTCACCGATACCTTGACGGGAAATGTCTTGGTCAAGGTCTTTAGTGCTTACAACACGGGCGGAAATTATGAGTCGCTTGGTTGGGGGTACGGCCCTTCCGTTGGTGAAGATTGGCCTTACGTGATTTCCATTATCTCTCGAGCCTCCGGGGCTCCTGTCATTGCAAATGCGATTCATTTTACGGCCGAAGTTGCATTAGCCGGATTACCGTCCTTGGCCAAACGAGAAATGGCAATGGCAAAAGATGCAGGCCTTGAAGGGGTGTTGGCGGAGCTTCACGGCAAGAAGGAAGAGAAAGAGGTTGAGATTGAACCTCCCAAGCCGGAGCCGACGGACGAAGAAATCCAAGGCATAGATGTATTGACCATTGAGGATGCCGTAAAAGTGCTTTGGTCTCATG
>NZ_CALETC010000170.1:0-48449 GCF_937920065.1 Acetomicrobium mobile | reverse complement strand
TAGATTTTTTAGTCTCTTGCGATTACATCATTGATCTTGGCCCAGAAGGCGGAGACGAAGGAGGCTATGTCGTAGCGACAGGAACTCCGGAGAAGTTGGCAGAAAACGGGAACAGTTTCACTGGCAAGTACATCTCCGCATTTTTGCAGGACATTAGAGGAGGAAAGTATTTAGTATCATGAAAGACGAAAAGACAAACGATATTTGTTACGGTCGCAACCCGGTCTTGACTCTTTTAGATGTGGCTCCCGATCGTTGTCATAAAATATTAATATCAGAATCAATAAACAAAAGTCTGGCGGATGAAATCTACGATAAGGCGCGAAGGTTATCCGTGCCCGTTTCAAGGGTAAAACAACAAGCCCTGGACAGAATAACGGATGGAGCATCGCACCAAGGCGTGTTGGCTTACACCGTAAAGGGAAAATTGGGGGATTTGAGTCAATTATTGGATAAGATCTTTCAAGCCAAAGACAACGCACTGGTGATCATCGCAGATAAAATCAAGGACCCTCATAACCTTGGCGCTATAATAAGAAGTGCCGAAGTTTTCGGAGCACTTGGAGTCATTTTTCCTAAGCGCAATAGCGCCTACCCAAATAGCACGGTACACAAGACAAGTGCTGGTGCCAGCTTAAGAATTATGACAATTGCGGTAAGTAACTTAGCGAAGTCGATAAAGGAGCTGCAGGAAAAGGGGGTTTGGGTCGTTGGGTTAGATCACAGGGCCCATAGATTTATATGGGATGAGCCTTCCCTTGGCGGGAAATTAGCTCTTGTGGTTGGATCTGAAGAAGCAGGTATCTCTCCCATCGTAGCTAAAACCTGCGACGATATAAGATCAATTCCCATGCTTGGGAAGACGGGGTCTTTAAATGCTTCTGTCGCAGCGAGCATAGGAATGTACGAATGGCTGAGATGCTGCAATAAAGGAAAGTCTCAAAAATCGCGATAGCTATGTCTAAAATTATCTTTTGCAAAATTTTGTTGCAAGTTCCGGAGTCAGAAATCTTCTACCTAAGCGCCATCGTCGATAGCTACGATAACTTAGGTTATGTCAGAAAAGAGGAGGCTCCAAGCGGACATACGTGGCTTTTCTTTTCTAACGACATGAAAGATGAAGTTTATGAGTTGCTTTTGCTGCTTCAAGACGAAATTGAAGGTCTCAAAATAAAAGGGGAACCTATCGCGGTGGAGGTGTAATTTTTTGTCATTAAACATCCTTTCTGAAATATTGACAAACATTGGGAAAAAGCACGATCTTTCCTGCGATCTCTACATGCAGCGCTCAACGGGTCACTTCATAACAATTGAGGGTGGTAGAGTAGAGGAATTGGCTCATGGCACAATAGAAGGTTGCGGGTTCCGCATACTTCGTGGGAACGAAACGCACTTTATGCATACCCATAGGACGACAGCCAACAGGGCAATAAGATTGATTTGCAATACAATCGAACCATTAGGCATAAAAGTAAAACTTCCTTCTGCCATCTCAGAAGAACCTTTAATAACAACAGGCGGTGGGGAAATCTCTCAGATTGATAGCGAACCTTTAAGAAATTTAGAAAAAGTTATATTGAATGAAAGTAAATACATCAAAAAAGTAACATTAAAACTGAGCACCTCGCAAAAGGAAATAGCCATAGTGGCAAGCAATGGCAACCTTGTACAAGAGGTAAGATATTTGACTCGCTTTGCCGCTCAGGTCATTGTAGAAAGTGATGGCAAGCTTTTCTCTGGCTATAACGCCAGCGGATACAGCGTGCCATTAGACCGTTTTCTAAAATTAGCGAACATCGGATCAACAGCATTAAGTGCCGCTAAAAAGGCCCTCCTCGGACTGGAGTGCGTGCCTTGCCCGGCAGGCAAGATGCCAGTCGTATTATCTGGGGAGGCAGGAGGAACCATGATACATGAGGCTTGTGGACATGCCTTGGAAGGTGATATAGTATACAAAGATTACTCCCTATTTAAGGATAAAATTGGCGAGGAGGTTGCAAGCTCGGCAATAAATTTGATAGATGACGCAACTATTAAAGATGCCTTCGGATCATATAAATACGATGACGAAGGTACTCCTTCGCAAAGGACCACGCTGATAGAAAATGGGATATTGAAGGCCTATCTATCAGATGTTTTCTGTAATAAAATGTGGGGGCTTCCCCTCACGGGGAACGGAAGGAGAGAGTCGTACATGCGCCCTCCAACAGCACGAATGTCAAATACCTTCCTGCTCCCAGGCAGCGAAGAGCCGGAAAAAATCATCTCGCGCGTCCAATACGGTCTTTTCGCCAAAAAGATGGGTGGCGGAGAGACTAATCCAACTTCTGGCGACTTTGTATTCCACGTAGATGAGGGCTATTTGATCGAGGACGGAGAGGTAACAGTTCCGGTTAAGGGCGCGATTCTGGTGGGAAATAGCGCGCAAGTCCTAAAAAATACTTTAGCTGTAGGTAACGATCTTGGATTTGACGTGGGCCTTTGCGGTAAAAATGGACAGTATGTTCCCGTTACAGATGGTCAACCAACTATCCTCATCAAAGAGTTAGTTGTGGGAGGAAGCGACATATAGATGTCAAAACATTATTCACGAAAAACAAAAGGCAGGTCAAAAGACAAAAAGGGAATAACAAAAAAACTCGGTACAATTTTTGACAACGCCCAGAAAGCTGTCGACGATTTTTTTGAAGAAGAAAGACACCGCAAAAGAATAAAAAAAGCATCGAAGATGCTCGACTTCCTTCTTCTATTGGCGCTTTTTGCCATTATCTACTGCATGGCAAGTATCTTTACTCCCTGGACTGGCGCTGTTGGCGAAGCAATTAATGAATTTATGACAGGCAAGTGGGGCCTGGCTTCTTTGATACCGCTATCTTTTTTGGGATATCTTAGCGTCGCTCTCTTAGTTAAACGCGAAATTCCTGCTTTCTTAGAACAACTAGCTGGAATGATCTTGTTTTTTTTGGCTGCTGAATTGCTGCTAGGACTAATATTTATTAACAACCCGAGGTCCGCAAACATACATTTATGCGGAACGTGGGGGCTTTTTATTGCGACCATATCTCTAAAAAGCGTCGGTCCTTTAGGTGTCTCCTTATTTGGATTAACGCTTGGCTTTTTCGTCTACTTTCTTTATGGTACCGGCAATTTCAGGGAATTTGTCGCTGCTTTTCGTAAATTGCTTTCAAATGTACATGGCAAAATAAAGGATCTTTTCCGACCATTGTCCATGCAAAAAAAAGCACCAAGTGAACCTGAATACAGAGAGAGGGAAATTAAATTATCCGATCTTTCCAAATTGCCTGAAAGTGAATTTTATAATACAGATGCAAAGAAGGGACTTGCACTTGAAAGCGCATTTGACAAAAGACCTTATCGCGGAGAAAAAGAGGCGTACGCGCTATTTGAAGCAGATGATTCTGAAGATGGCTTCGTACTTCCCCTCGACTTCGAGCCTGGTAAGTTTCCTCCGCCCTTAGAGATACTAGGCGTACGAACCGATCACGACACGACGGCAGATATCAAGCCCACATTGGAAAAATACGGGGCAAAGATCATAGAAACCTTAGCCGAATTTGATATAGAATCGGAACTAGCGGACATTGTGCTGGGTCCTACGGTAATCCAGTTCCGGATACAAATTGCACCTGGCATCAAAGTTAGTAGGATTGCAGCCCTGTCAAACGATTTGGCTTTAGCCTTGGCTGTTCCAAGCCTTAGAGTAGAGGCACCGATACTTGGACAACCTTACGTTGGCATCGAAATCCCCAACCCCAAACGAAGGCCAGTGCTCTTAAGAGATGTTATTGCGTCATCCGATTTCATGCAATCTAAATACGAACTGCCCCTACCTCTGGGACTGAAAGTCGATGGGACCCCTATGGTGGTAGGGCTTGAAAATCTTCCCCATCTGCTCGTTGCCGGGACCACCGGATCAGGCAAGAGCGTATTTGTATCGTCCTGTTTAATTGGGCTCTGCTTTGTGAGACGCCCTGATGAAGTCAAATTTCTTCTCGTTGATCCCAAAAGAGTAGAGATGACTCTTTTCGAGAAACTTCCTCACATCCTGACTCCTCCTATAGTAGAGACCAAAGAAGCCGTCGCAGCGCTAGCTTGGGCCACAAGCGAAATGGAACGAAGATATGAAGTATTTGCAAAAACGAGAGTTAGAAATATAAAATCTTACAATGAAAAGGTATTGCCGAAAGACAGACTATATAATCTTGTAATAATTGTTGATGAATTAGCTGATTTAATGATGACTTCCCCAAGGGAGGTTGAGGACTATATATGCAGGTTGGCTCAGATGGCAAGAGCCACTGGCATTCATCTTATTTTGGCAACGCAGAGGCCTTCTGTAAACGTTGTTACAGGATTAATAAAGGCAAATTTCCCTGCACGAGTGGCCTTTACTTTGCCGTCACAAGCGGACTCAAGGACCATACTTGATGTTGGTGGAGCAGAGAAATTACTAGGAAGGGGAGACATGCTCTTCTTATCGCCTAAATTCGCAAAGCCGGTTAGAATACAAGCACCGTGGGTGGAAGAGGATGCTATAATCAGGTTTATAAAATACACTATAAATATTTTTGGCGAACCGGAATATATAAACATTTCAGAGGGAGAGCAAGCAAGTTATGAAGCGATATATCTGGACGATCCATTGCTCGAGGAGGCCGTGGAGGTAGTATTAGCCACAGGAATCGCTTCAGCAAGTAGGCTACAACGCCAACTCAGGGTAGGATTTACCCGCGCTGCTCGGCTAATAGATACTATGGAACAGCTTGGCATCGTTGGCCCTCAGGAAGGATCCAAACCCAGAGACATATTGCTCGACGAAGATAGGGCAAGAGAAGTTTTGTCTCAGGCATTAAGTGGTGATCGCAATGGAATTAATCGAGGTTGAAACTTTTGCAATTCAACGTACGCCTCCTTTCCTCGACGACAAAGTGCTGATTGTCGCAGGAGGCAAACCTCCAAACGACTTATGGTTTAAAAAGATATCAAAAGATTTTGACATTTGGGCAGTTGATGGGGGAGTCCGATATTGCAGAAAGCTTGACATCACACCTAAGGTACTTATAGGCGATGGAGACAGTTCTTCTTCCGGAGACTGGATTTGGGCCAAAAAAGGGGGCACAAAAGCCTACAAGTACCCAAAAGATAAAGATTATACCGATTTACAGCTTACACTAATGCAAATCGGCGAAAGCTATAAATCGGCCTCTGTGTTTGTAACTGCAGGGCTGGGGGGACGATTAGACCATACAATGAGCAATGTCTTTAGTCTGCTCTGGGCCGAAAAGTGGGGAGTAAATGCCGTTGGTTTTATCGATGACGAGGAATCGCTGTTGCTTCTTAGGTGCGGTGAGGAGTTAAAGATTTTTTTTAAGGAAAGACCTTTGGCGATTTCTTTGTTATCTTTATCGCCGCAATCCCAAGGCGTATATTTAAGGGGGGTAAAATGGGAGCTAGAGGACGCTACCTTGAAGTTGGAAGAACCCTTCGCCATAAGCAACGAATTAAAATATGAAGAAAAAGTCGTTCACTTAAGGGTAGAGTCGGGATGTGTGGGAATTTACATATGCCATCCTCGTGGTGGGTTGAAATAAAAAAGCGGGCTTTTAGATCGCCCGCTTTACCAAGCCAGAACGCAAACAACGCGTGCATGCCTTCATGCGCTTCTTAACACCGCCTCCCAAATCCACGTTAACTACTTGCAAGTTAACCAACCAGCGATGGCGAGTGCGACGGTTGGAGTGACTGACCCTATTTCCAGTTATTGGACCACGCCCACAGAAATCGCATTTTCGAGCCATAAATCAAAACCTCCCTTGTTTGCTATAAAATAACAGCTATGGTATTTTAACATGCCTGACCAAAAAAAATCAAATAGTATACTAGTCTGGAGGAATGATGATGTCATTTTCAAAGGATATTGAGGAATTGGAAAAAATTATCCAACGCTTAGAAAAAGAAGCTTTGCCCTTGGAAGAAGCAATGGAAATATTTGAACGTGGAATTACTTTGGTACGGAGTTGTCAAGCCTATTTGACAGAAGCACAGCAAAAGGTGTTGCTCGTCAGCGAGGAAGGCAACGAGTCAACTTGGGAGCAGCAGAAGGAGAATGAAAATTGAGCAGCGGAAGCGATCTGAAAACCCTATTTGAACGGAAAAAAGAGCTAATAGATGAATACTTAAGAGAAACGCTGTGCAAAAAGAAAATACCGGATATATTGGCTCAAAGCATTGCCTACTCCTTGCTGGATGGAGGAAAAAGGGTCAGGCCTGCATTATGTGTGATTACAGCCGAAAGTCTAGGGGTCGAGCCCAGCAGGGTGCTGCCTTTGGCTGCAGCCTTTGAAATGGTGCATACTGCATCCTTAATACACGATGATTTACCTTGCATGGATAATGACGACTACAGGCGGGGAAAGTTAACAAATCATAAAGTGTACGGCGAATCTATGGCGGTACTTGCTGGCGACTCTTTGCTGGCCTTTGCCTTCGAGATTTCGTTATATGAACTGCCCAAACAAGGTTTTTCGCAAAGCCATATCCTTCGGGCGCTGGGCATATTATCAAATGCAATTGGACCATCTGGCATCTGCGGTGGTCAAGCTTTGGATATTACGCAAGAACATGGAGAAGATAATGAAGAATTCCTGTGGAAAATGAGCGAACTAAAAACGGCAACATTGCTACGGGCTTCCTTGACAGCTCCTGCAGCGCTGGTCGGTGTAGACGGACAAACAATGTCATGTTTACATAATTATGGGACACATATGGGAATATCCTTTCAAATCGTAGATGATATACTTGACGTGACGGGAACAATCTCAGAACTTGGCAAGACGCCCGGAAAGGATGAAGCATCCGGAAAGGTAACTTTTGTCTCCTTTTACGGGTTGCAAAAAGCAAAAGAACTGGCCTTAAATGAAACAAAAAAAGCTGTGGAGGCAATAACCCCTTTGGGCGAGAAGTTTAAGGTGTTTGTAGAGATCGTAGAGCATTTTACAAGGAGGTCTAGGTGAGGATTGACCTATATGTATTTAAATAAAATTACGGATTATAAAGACCTTCAAAGATTAAGATACACAGAGAAGCTTCGACTCTGCAATGAGATCAGGCATATGATAATAGATGTGGTCACAAAAAATGGAGGACACTTAGCGTCATCTTTAGGAGCAGTAGAGTTGATCATTGCGCTGCTGTCTGTCTTTGACCCAATGAAGGACAAGATAGTATTTGATGTTGGCCACCAAAGTTACGCTTACAAGATACTTACGGGGCGCAAAAGCAACTTTCACACGCTCAGGCAATGGGGCGGTATAAGCGGTTTCCCAAAGAGGGAAGAGAGTCCATGCGATCATTTCAATACAGGGCATGCTGGTACCTCCATTTCTGCTGCAATAGGTTACGCAAAGGCTCGTGATCTGCTAAGCCAAAAACACGACGTAATAGCTGTCGTAGGAGATGCTTCAATCTCAAACGGTACATCCCTTGAGGCCTTAAATCAAATTGGCGAGCTTAAGACAAAATTAATAATCATTTTAAATGACAATAAAATGTCCATCAACGTTCCGATTGGAGGAGTTGCTAAACACTTAAGTCACATAAGCACTAATCCTTCCTACAAACGAGCAAAGGAAGCGATAAAACTAGCTTGCAAAAGCTTGCCTCTGGGTGGCGCTTTAATTGAAGATGCCCTAAAGAGATTGAAATATCAGGTAAAGACCATGTTTCAGCCGATTAACATGTTCGAAGCCCTGGGAATTAATTATTGGGGCCCTTTTAATGGCCACAACCTTGAAGAACTTGAAGAAGTCTTTAAATTGGCAAAGGTATTTGATGAATCCGTTTTAATACACGTGATAACCGAAAAAGGTAAAGGTTATGAACCCGCCGAAAAAGACCCGACTAAATACCATGGAGTATCACCGAAGACAACAACTTCTTTAGATTCTCCCGAGGATTCTATTTCATGGAGCAAAGCTACTGCCAAGTGTGCGGAAAAATTGGCCGAGAAAAACAATAAGATCCTTTGCCTCACCGCAGCAATGGAAGAGGGATGCAGTTTATCCGATTTCAAGAAAAGGTTTCCAAACAGATTTTTCGATGTCGGCATCGCAGAAGAACACTTGCTAACCTATGCCGCCGGATTAGCGGCGGGGGGGATGCAACCCATAGTGTTCATTTATTCTACTTTCTTACAACGAGCTATGGATCAACTTTGTCACGATATAGCCATGCAGGGGTTTCCGGTCATCATAGCCCTCGACAGGTCTGGATTAGTCGGTGAAGATGGCGAAACCCATCAAGGGTTACTTGACGTCCCGTGGTGTAAATCCATTCCAGGACTCATTATCGCCTCACCCAGAGATGTGGTGGACTTAGAGTACATGTTCACATGCCTTATTGAGAACTGCGATAGCCCAGGTATAATAAGATACCCCAAGGGTGAAGCGCCGAGATCCCTGGCAAGAAAAAAAGAAGGCCTTCCATCGCAATGGCTCAAGGCCGAGGTTTTGCGCGAAGGAGAAGAAGTTCTTTTAATAGGATATGGAAGTACCATTCCGATGTTATTAGAATCTAGCGAAGAGATTAGAAAAACCTTAGGATTTGAATCAACTGTGGTTGATCTAAGGTTCATAAAACCGCTGGATTTGAAGACATTAAAGGAATTATTTGCTGCACATTCTTTAGCTGTAATGGCAGAAGAAGAGTACGCAATCGGCGGAGCAGGCGAGCAATTGTCCTGCCTTGCTTTCAAAGAAAATAAAGACTTGCAGTGGATTCATTTGGCCGTGCCTGACACCTACGTTCCACATGGAACGAGAGACGAGCAGCTGCAACATGTCGGGCTTAGCAGCAATGAGGTGGTGAAAAGAGTAAGTGAGCATCTCAAAACAGCGTCTCGATAAACTGTTGATCGAACGAGGTTTTGTGAATAGCAGGAACAAAGCAATAGCCCTGATATTAGCCGGAAAAGTAAAGGTTGATGGGAAAGTTGTCGCTAAAGCAGGCACGCAGGTCAATGTAGCTTCACAATTGGAGATAATCCAACAGGATAAATGGGTAAGCAGAGGTGCTTACAAACTCCTCAAGGCATTAGATTGTTTCGATGTAGATCCAAAAGATGCGATATGCTTCGACGTTGGGGCATCCACTGGTGGTTTTACGCAAGTATTACTTGAGAGAGGCGCCAAAAAAGTTTATGCCATTGACGTGGGTTATGGGCAGTTAGCGTGGACATTGAGACAAGACAAACGTGTTATAGTACGCGAAAAAACAAACGCAAGATATCTGAGCAAAGAGGATTTCGATGAGGAAGCCGATTTAATCGTTGTTGATGTTTCCTTCATCTCATTAAAACTAATAATACCGGTATTGGCAAAATTACTGTCCGCCAGAGGAGATATCCTGGCCCTTATAAAGCCTCAATTCGAAATAGGAAGGAAATATGTTGGAAGAGGAGGCGTCGTAGCTGACCCCTTGTTGCACGAGAAGGTATTAAAGGATGTTGTATGCTACGTTACGAATATTCCACCGTTAAATGTGGTTGGATTAACTCACTCGCCCATTAAAGGTCCCAAGGGCAATATCGAATTTCTCTTGCATGCAACAGCTAAGCCCAAGGATCCTCTTCCCTTAAATTTCATGGAAGTTGTCAATGCTGCCCACTTCGAGCTCACTTAGGAGGGAAGCCAGTGAATCAAATCCTTTTGATAGTAAACACTAGAAAACCGGCAGCTTTAAAATTAGCTTACAAGCTAATAGGATGGAGCCAGAAAAAAGGTGTCAACTTCGTGGCACCTTCTCACGAGTCAGCCCTGCTTGGACTACCTGAATATGATTGGAGCTCGCCGTCTGACTCGGTCAAATTCGGGGTAGTTCTTGGAGGAGATGGGACGTTCTTAAGGGCTGCCCGCATGGTGATGGACTACAATATTCCTTTGTATGGCATCAACGCAGGTCGCCTTGGTTTTTTGGTGACCGGTGATCCCGAAAAGGCTGAGGAAGAAGTTGAAAGAATTTTATCTGGCGAATATAGAATCCAGAAACGCAGGGTGCTGAAGGGAAGCGTTACGCGTAAAGGCAATCTTGTTCATGTGTTGTACGCATTAAATGATCTGGTTGTTACTAAAGGCCCGTTGGCTCGACTGATAGAGGTGGAATCACGGGTAAATGACTACTTTTTGAGTCTGCTGCCAGCAGATGGCATTATAATATCAACACCTACTGGCTCGACAGCATACGCGCTGTCGGCAGGAGGACCAATTTTACCGCCTCACGTAGATGCAATGGTTATGGTTCCTATATGTCCACACACTTTATACGCGAGGACTTTGGTCCTAGGACCCGATGATATGATTTCCCTGATACCCAAAAGCGATCAAAAAGAGATATATCTCACTCAAGATGGCCAATTGGGCTACGAACTTATGGTCAAAGACAGGATCGATATATCGCTTGCTGAGGACAAAAACGTTTTAACCATAGAACTGCCCGAAGATAACTACTTCGACCTTCTGAGAGAAAAGCTGCAGTGGGGTAACATGCGCATTCGCCAAACCGAGGAGGAATAGTAAGTGCTAGAGGAACTTCACGTGAAAAATATAGGGGGTATAACCACTGCCTCCCTAAAACTTCAAGGCAACTTCACTGCCGTCACAGGTGAAAGCGGTGCAGGCAAGAGTAGCCTGGTTCGGGCATTGGAGTTACTAGCAGGCAAAAGAGCCCAAGTTAGCTACTTGCGTGTAGGCGAAGCGTTAGGCGAGGTGGAAGGAGCTTTTTTAGCGGATCACATTCCTTCTCTTCCCGAAGAACTTCAGCCACAAGAGGGAGTATGGGTCGTAAAACGCGTCGTTACATCAGAAGGTAGGAGCAAATCCTACATCCAAGGACATGTCGTCCCCTTAAATGTATTATCGAGAGCAATGACACATTTCATGCACGTACAAAGTCAGTTCTCCCAACTAGACTTACTTGATGAAAACAATCAACTGGACTTACTTGATAGTTATGGTGGCGTAAAGTTATTGCAAAAAAAGATGGCCTTGGCAGATATTTTTCACAAAGCCGTAGAAATGGAAAGAAAGATCCAGGACCTTTATCGAAAAAGAAAGAGGGTTGAAGAGCGTTACAATGGAGCAGTGGAGCTAATCCAGTTGCTAAAAGAATTGAATCCTTCTCTTTCCAGCGAATACGAGTGGGAAAATGAATTAAGGATTGTAAAAGAAGCAATAAGCAGAAGAGAAGAACTTGAAAGTATATTGATTGTCCTTGAGGGAGGAATGGCATCAAGCGGACTTGAAGGAGAACTGGAGAACATATCTTTGCAACTTAAGTCGGTATTAGATTCATCAAATGAAGACATTGAACGAACGAGTCAAAGCGTTTTAATGGCTTTGCAGCAGTTAATACGTCAGATTAGAGAACTTATTTCAAGTAAGACATCGCTTGAAGAGTTAAAAAGAAGACATGAAGAACTCGAATCCAAGCTTGGCGGCTTAAGGAAGTGCAAACGCATAGCCCGTGTTTCCACTATGGAAGAACTCGTCGAATACTATACCGCCGCAGAAAGGGAAATATCTTGGTTGTCAGAAAGCCTTGCAGAGATCGAGACCCTGAAAGAAAAATTAAACAAATTAAAAAAGGACGTGAGTCAACATGCTCTTGACTTACGATCTTTAAGAACTGAAATAGCCAAACAATTGGAGGAAACAGTCAATTCACACTTAAGGGACCTGGGCATGGAAAGTACAAGGCTCACTGTATATATCGAGGAAATGAAAAAGGTTCGCGCAAATGGAGCAGAAACCGTTAGTTTCATGATAGAGACAGATAATAATCTTCCTGCACCTATATCTAAAGTGGCTTCGGGCGGCGAGCTAAGTCGCATATTATTAGCGCTGCAGATGGCGCTTCCCGAAGAAGTCCTGCCAAAACTTCTGGTAGTAGACGAAGTAGAAGCAGGACTGGGCGGTAAAGCCGCCTTGCTCACCGGACTTAAACTCAAAGAGCTTTCAACCAAATGCCAAATCATCCTCATTACACATGAAGCCACTATAGCCTCCCTTGCGGATCAACATTTTCGCGTCACGAAGGAGGGCGAGGAATCGTACGTCAAGGAGCTAAACGACGAAGAAAGAGTACAGGAAATTGCACGCATGTTATCTGGAACGAGCGAGATAAGAGAGGCCATTGCCCATGCCATGCAGTTGTTAAATTTGCGCAAAAAAGATGATGAATAAGACTTTTGTTATTGACTTCAAGGGCCTTCTTGTTTAAAATGCATGAGTCCCAATCGAATATATCGAATATAAAGTGGCAATAACCGCTTGAGACGGGCTTTTTAAGGCAATTGCCGCCCGAAATGCTCAGCGAGAGGAGGCAAAAAACATTGACTTACGCTATTATAGAAACAGGAGGAAAGCAATACCGCGTCTCACCAGGGGACATATTGAAGATCGAAAAGATTGAGGGAAAACCAGGCGATGTAGTTGAACTTGACGGTGTGCTAATGATATCCGACGATCAAGGGGTAAAGGTTGGTAATCCCACAATCCCAGGAGCTCGCGTCGAAGCGTCCATCAAGGCACACGGCAAAGGTAAGAAGGTTACAGTATTTAAGTTCAAGAACAAAAGGAACTATCAAAGATTCAAGAGCCACCGTCAACCCTACTCAGAGATCGAAATCTTATCCGTGAAATATTAATGATTGAAATTAGCGTATTGATGGGCAAAAAGGGACCCCTATCCATTGAAGTCAAGGGTCACAGCGGATATGCACCTGAAGGCGAGGACATCGTTTGCGCAGCGGTATCGACGTTGATGTATGCTTTACTCTTAGGATTAAAGGAAGTAATAGGTATATGCGATATAACTTCTGAGATAAACGATGAGATTCCCAAGTTTTCGATCCTTTGGAATGAAAAAAACATGAGCGACGATAGGGCAAGGGCAGTCATAAATACCATACTTAAAAGCTTAAAGTACATCGCCGGGGCATACCCAAAGTATGTACACATTGTGGAGGTGAATAAAAGTTGAAATTCAATATACAGCTATTTGCTCACAAAAAAGGGCAAGGTAGCAGCCAAAACGGCCGCGATAGCGTCGGCAAGAGGCTCGGAGTAAAAAGGTTTGGCGGGCAAATCGTCAGCCCGGGGAGCATAATTATTCGCCAACGTGGTACTAAAGTACATCCAGGCCAAAATGTTGGGATGGGAAAGGACCATACACTTTTCGCACTCACAACGGGGCTAGTGAAGTTTGAGAATAAGAAAAATAGAAAGTACGTCAGTGTTATTCCTGTTGACTAATAATAGAGTAGTGGAGTGGCGAATGCTGGAATAGGGGCCTATTATATGTGGGGGTCCCTATTCTATTGCAGGTATACAGGTGATGCGAATTGAAGTTCATTGATAGAGCTGAAATAAATGTTCATGCAGGTCGTGGTGGCAACGGATGCATGAGCTTTAGGAGAGAAAAATATATCCCAAAAGGTGGCCCAGATGGCGGAAACGGAGGAAGAGGGGGAAACGTTTACATTAAAGCAACGGACAGGTTACAAACCCTAGAGGATTTTACTTATAAGACGCAGTTTAAGGCGCAATCAGGGGAAGAGGGGCGAAGAGCAAACCAATCCGGCAAGGATGGCGAAGATTTAATAATTGAGGTTCCTTGCGGAACGATAGTTTGGGATGCCGAAACCGGTGAGCCCTTGGGCGACTTGGTAGAACCAGGAGACACATTGCTCGTTGCCCTTGGAGGCAGAGGGGGCAGGGGCAATGCGACCTTTGCCACATCAACGAACCAAGCCCCTCGGTTTTCGGAAAAAGGAGAAACTGGGCAATCCAGGCACTTAATCTTAGAGCTTAAAATACTAGCCGACGTCGGGATTGTAGGTCTTCCTAATGTGGGAAAGTCAAGTCTATTGGCTTGTCTATCCAGCGCTAGGCCAAAGATAGGTAGTTACCCATTTACAACCCTAAACCCTAACCTGGGCGTCTTGCAATTGGGAGAAAAACGCATAACCTTGGCCGATATTCCTGGCCTAATAGACGGTGCCTCTGAAAATAAAGGCCTAGGTTTATTGTTTTTGAGACACATAGAACGAACAAAATTAATTCTGTACGTCATAGATTTATCTAGTAATTCAATTGAGGATTTAAACAAACAGTGGAACGTTTTGCAGAAAGAAATAATTAACTACAACCCGGAGATATTAAAAAAACCATCCATGTTGATTGCTAATAAAACCGACTTAGTTAATGATTCTTCTTTTCTTGAGCAAGTAGCTCAATGGGCGAAGAAAATCGAGCAAGAAGTCTGTTTTACTAGCGCCATCACAAGACAAGGAATTGACAAACTTTCTTCTTTACTTTTGCAAAACCTTTCGAATTTAGACTCGGTAGGCAGGCAAAGGCTTTATCCTCTTAAACACGCAGTGAGAGGACGTATTTTACGACCTTCAGAAATTGAAATCGAACCTCTCGGCGAGGGTAAATTTAGGGTAGTTAATCAATACCTTGAGGAGATGGCTAGTAGATACGACTTTAGCCAAGATGAAGCGATTATACGTTTTAGCAAAATCATAGCTCGATTAGGAGTTGAAGAATCACTGGCCAAGATGGGTGCTAAAGACGGCGACACGGTTTATATAGGGGAATTGGAGTTCGAGTATAAACCAGACATCGAATAAAAAAGAGGGGGTGCCGCCTTGCCTCAAATACGCTCAAATTTTATGAGTAGGACAAAAGTAGGAATCATGGGGGGGACCTTTGATCCCATTCACTTCGGCCATTTGGTGGTTGCAGAGGAGGCATACACCTCCTTAAACCTCTCAGAGGTGATCTTCGTACCTACTGGAAATCCTCCCCATAAAAAATTTAAGATGGTAACTCCGGCAGAGGATCGCTATATTATGACCTGTATGGCCATAGTTGATAATCCTCATTTTAAAATTTCTAAAATCGAAATAGAACGTGAAGGCACATCACACACCATCGATACGTTGCGAGAAATGAGACATTGGTATTTGCCCAAAGAAGTCGAGTTCTTTTTCATAACTGGTATAGATGCAGTGTTGCAAATGACCTCATGGAAAGAACCCTCTGAAATAGCAAAAATAGCTCACATTGTGGCCGCCTCTAGGCCGGGTTATAACATCTCGCAACTAGAGTCTTTACCCGAGGATATCAGAGAAGCTGTCATACCGCTTGAAATTCCTTTGTTAGCCATCTCGAGCACAGAAATAAGACGACGCATCGCTGCTGGCCAGAGCATCAGATACTTTTTGCCTTGGACCGTCGAACACTATATTTACAAGAAAAACCTTTATTCTCTAGAGGGAAGGTGACCCCCTTTGACTAAATCACGAATTGCTCTCTTGGTATTAGCCTTAGTCATTGCAACTATCGGAGGAGCTTACGTACGTCTTCACAGCTACTTCGCGCCCAACCTAGAATCAATCAAAGGAACAGTGCGCCACGATGAACGAACTGGCAAGATAAATATATGTATTATCGGAAAGGATGATACCGAAAATTCACAACGCCCTGATACAATTCTTTTTACAGTATTGGATATCGACAATAAAAGCGTTCAAGTGTTATCTATTCCAAGAGATACAAGAGTTCAAATTCCGGGTCACGGCTGGAACAAAATAAACCACGCCTATCCCTATGGAGGTATAAATTTGCTCAGCAGGACCCTCATAAATTACCTTGGAATGCCCATTCATTACCATATCGAGCTTGATTACAGTACGTTTCCTAAGATAGTGGACATGCTAGGCGGAGTAGACATTTATGTCGAAAAAAGGCTCCAGTATGCAGACAGGGCCGCCGGACTTTATATCGATATTCCCAAAGGGTTACAACACATGGATGGAGAAACGGCATTGAAGTTCGTCAGATTTCGACATGACGCTTTAGGAGATATAGGAAGGATCAAAAGGCAACAACAGTTTATGAATGCCTTGCTTCAAAAAATATTCGATCAAGCTATAAGCGCTAAAATGCCCCTCTTGCTCAAGGAACTTCTGCAAACCGTTCAAACGGACTTGCCAGTGGAGGAGGCGCTAAAATTAGCGATGTATTTCAAAGACGTATCGTCTGATAACATAAGGTTTTTTACCCTGCCGGGTAAGCCCGCGGTTTTATCGGGAGTTAGCTATTGGCTGGGAGACGTGAACAGGGCTTTGGCAATACTTTCCACACCTCCCAGCGAATCTGAACCCACAGAAACAGTGAATGCTCAAACGAATGGAGTAGTGTCATCAGGGCAATCCAGAGAAACTGCCGAAGCTCCAACAATCGACAGAATGACAATAGCCCAAAGCATAACAAGCAGAGTTGCCATTCTTAACGGTGATGGAACTCCCAAATTGGCGACGCAACTAGCTGACTTATTACAACGTTATGGTATAGACATAGCCTACAAAAGCAATGCAAGACATTTCGACTATCATTACACCTCTATCTTGCATCCTCGAAACTTGGACAATGAAGCTAAAATGCTTGGCAAACTCCTGGGGATTCCAAATAATCTAATAAAGCCGAGCGATGGATCATCCTACCTTACGATCATTATAGGACATGATTACAAATCCATTTTTGCTCGATTAGAAAGCCAGATGCAAGGCGTTCAATGACCACCAAGACAATGACAATCGAAATAACCAATCCAATAAGCTATAATATATACAATATATGTGTGAACACACGATCATAATTTAAATTTAAAAAAAGGAGAGGTGATTTGGCATCCGCAAGTACAAAGAAGATTTAATAAAACAGTATGAGTGGATACCCAAGGCTCTAGCTTCAAAAAAGGCAGAAAACATCATATCAATAGACGTAAGCGATGTTTCTGGATTCACCGATGTATTTTTCATAACCAGCAGCAATTCCGATACCCACATGAAGGCGCTTTTGGATATCGTCACCGAAGCCTTAGAGGCTCATCACGTACAATACGTCGTCGAGGGCAAGAATAGTAGTTTGTGGTGTCTGATAGACTGTGGCGACGTAATAATACATATATTTAGCTCTGAGGGCAGACAGTTTTATGATTTGGAGCGCATCTGGGGAGATGCACCTCAAGTACAGTTCGACGAAGAAGGAGAGCTTGTTCTAGCAGTTAATGTTTAAACATAACATATGTTAAGTGTTAAGCAATAATAAAGGCGAAAGATCGCGGCTTCACATGTTGGCCTTTCGCCTTTATCCTTTATTTTGTTTTCATTTTTCATCTTGTTTTCATATGTCCTATAATGTA
Source organism: Acetomicrobium mobile (assembly GCF_937920065.1). Lineage (NCBI taxonomy): Bacteria > Thermotogati > Synergistota > Synergistia > Synergistales > Acetomicrobiaceae > Acetomicrobium > Acetomicrobium mobile. The sequence continues at coordinate 31,160 of NZ_CALETC010000170.1, read as the reverse complement.
TCTTATGTTACACTAAGGCCCAAACTCCCACATCTTTATCATGTATATTAATATATTAATATACGGCAGTACATCATGATGCCACAAATACTATAATAATACGTCGATTGTATTTTTCACAATTCCAAGAAAACTTTCCACGTCCAATGAGGCACCACCGATTAGAGCTCCGTCAACGTCCGCTTGAGACATCAAGCCCTTAGTGTTGTCAGGTTTCACGCTACCGCCATAAAGTATGCGAACATTTTGGGCTGCCGTAAAACCGAATTTATCGCCAATAAACTTCCTTATAAAGAGGCACATCCTTTGAGCATCTTCATCGCTGGCTTTACGGCCCGTTCCAATGGCCCATACTGGCTCGTAAGCTATAATCACATTACCCTCTTGATTTAAAGGCCCTGTAAGGCCTCTAAATGCCTCTTCTAGCTGTTCTTCGACAACAGATTCAGTTATACCCCCGTCTCTTTCTTCAAGCGTCTCCCCCACACATAAAATGGGCTTAAGCCCTATGCTGAGAGCTTTTTTCATCTTCTTGCCTATCATTTCATTTGTTTCGCGAAATATGTGACGTCTTTCACTATGTCCAAGGATAACATATTTGCAGCCTACTTCTTTGAGCATCTCTCCCGATACTTCTCCTGTAAAGGCACCGTTATCCTCCCAGTGCATGTTTTGGGCACCTAATGACATGGGAATGCCGGAGATAAAAATGCCCTTTTTAGCACGCTCAAGACTTACAAAGGGTGGAAAAACACCAATTTCAACTATCCTAGCCTTCACGGCTTTTGACAGGGATTCGTTATCATGTATCGTTGAGGCCAAATCTTTAACAAAATTTTCGGCCTCCAATGGGCCCTTATTCATTTTCCAGTTGCCAGCCAACAAAGGAACGCGATTCACCATGTAACCCTCCCTTATTAAACTATTAAACATTAAACCTTTTTAAATTAGTTTTAAATTAGAGTTTAAATTAGAGCGGAGCACTTTTGTCCTGCGCTCCGCTCTACTCTCCTCAGAGTGATAACACAGCTTTAATATGCTAATCTAACAATGGCTCTATGCCCGGGAGCATTTTCCCTTCCATGAACTCCAAACTTGCGCCACCGCCAGTTGACACGTGAGTCATTTGATCAGAAAGACCAAACATATTCACCGCCGCAGCTGTATCACCTCCGCCGACGACGGCATATCCGCCCTTTTTTGCAACATCGGCCACGGCAATTGCCATCTTCTCCGTTCCAGACCTAAAAGGTTCAAGCTCAAAGACGCCCATTGGGCCATTCCAGAATATTGTCTTTGCTTCTTTTATGACCTCGCAAAAGGCTTTTATCGTCTTAGGCCCGATGTCCAACCCCATCATGTCATCGGGAATCGATGTTTCGGTGTCAATCAAAATGGTTGATACATCGGCTTTCGCCTCCGGAGCTACCACGCAGTCAAGAGGCAAATGAATTTTAACCCCTTTATCCTGAGAGAGCGAGATCAGTTCGTTAGCGTATTCGATCTTGTCTTCTTCGCATAAGGATTTGCCTATGCCATGACCTTTTGCTTTAAGGAACGTATAGGCCATACCGCCACCGATTAGGATGTGGTCTACTTTGGGCAAAAGATTCTCAATCACACCAATTTTATCAGACACCTTAGCACCACCCAAAATTAGCACGTAAGGATGCGTTGGATTATCTCTCACAACGCTTAAAGATTCTATTTCTTTCTTGATTAGAAAGCCAGCGAAGGATTTTAGATAATCTGCAACACCGCGCGTTGAAGCGTGAGCTCTATGAGCGGCACTGAAGGCATCCATGACGAAGACTTCGAAGGGCTTTGCAAGTTTTTCTGCAAAGGAAGGGTCGTTTTTAGTCTCTTCCTTATAGAATCGAACATTTTCCAGCACCAAGATCTCATCTTGAAGTTGTAACGCGACGGCTTCTTCGACTGCTTCGCCAATGCAATCAGGAACAAAATTCACCTTCCAGCCGGTTAGGCTACTTAAGTACTCTGCCACGGGCTTGAGTGAAAACTCAGGATCCCTTCCCTCCTTTGGACGTCCCAGATGGGAAATGAGCGTAATAAAAGACCCGTTTTCCTTTAAGAACCTCAGGGTTTCAAGGTGTGCCTTGATCCGTGTATCGTCCATAACCATGCCATCTTTGATGGGCACGTTAAAATCAACCCTGACCAGCACCTTTTTTCGTGTTACATCTTTTGCTTCGGGGATCCTTAAGGCCATGAAAAATCACCTCGCTAGATTAACTGGATTACATCGTTTTTGCGATATGATTCGCGAGGTCCACCAACCTGCAGGAGTATCCCCATTCGTTGTCATACCACGCAAAGACCTTAGCCATGGTATCTATGGCCATGGTTTCATTGGGCATAAATATGGCAGAACGCGGATCTCCGATAAAATCTGAAGAGACAAGAGGCCCAGGCTCATAACCAAGTATGCCTTTTAGCTCACCTTCAGCATATTTTTTCATAGTTGCGTTAATTTCCTCTGCTGTGGCGGGTCTCTTTAGCTCAACGACCAAATCCACTATAGATACGTCAGGAGTCGGCACCCGCAAAGCTATGCCATTAAGCAAGCCCTTTAACTCTGGGATTACTTTACCAATTGCTTTAGCCGCACCGGTAGACGTTGGAATTATCGAAAGGGCTGCCGCCCTCCCGCGTGCAGGATCCTTCCTGTGGGAGCGATCCAAAGTGACCTGATCGTTGGTATAAGCGTGCGCCGTGGTCATAAGGCCACGTACAATCCCAAACTCTTTGTGCAGCACTTTAACTACAGGGGCTAGGCAGTTGGTAGTGCATGAAGCAGCAGAAATTATAACGTGCTCTGATGGGTTGTACGTCTCCTCGTTCACGCCCATCACTATGTTGACATCTTCGTTAGAAGCAGGAGCCGTTATTATCACCTTTTCGGCTCCAGCGTTTATGTGGGCCTTTGCCTCCTTGCCATCGGTAAAACGACCTGTAGACTCGATGACTATATCAACCCCCCAATCCTTCCAAGGAAGCTTGGAGGGGTCCGTCTCCGTGGATACTTTTATTTTGTGGCCATCGACTATCATCATGTTGTCCCCTTCAACTTCAACCTTGCCGGGATAACGACGATGTACGGAATCATATTCAAACAGATAGGCTAATATATCAATTGGCGATCTGCTGTTGATGGCAACCACGTCACACAACTTCTGAGTGTCATATTGAAACATCGCTCGCAAGAACAAACGACCAATCCTTCCAAAACCGTTTATGGCAACTTTTTTAGTCATACCACACTACACCTCCCGCAATGATTAAGAAAGTTACTAAGGCTCAATTGACTCTGACTCACTTACTATTTTAGCAATGATTTTTGCTCGTCACAAATCCCATTTTTTATCTTACGATTTGGCTTGTAAAATATTTGTTCCGCCATCAAAGAGGCTATTGATCATGTTTTCCAATTTATTCCATCGATACTCAACAGTGCTTTTGCTCACAGGCTTAGGCAGCAGCTGACCTATCTCGCGAAGCGTAGCGCTGGGATAGTTAAGCCGTGTAAATACGAGATCCTTAAAGTGAACCGGCAGGTCATCAATTAGGCCCGTCTTCACTAGCAATTTGCTAATATGCAGCTGTTTCTCCGCAGCTTGAAGGCTTTTTTTAATGTTTGACGTATCACAGTTAACTTGCATGTTCACCCTGCTTTTTACAGACCTTATTATGCCTTTCTCCTCTATCATGAGCGAAGTCTTCATAAGGTCCATTCCAGCTAAAATTGTAACTATAGCTTCATGGTTTCTGACTTGAATCTCGTAGTTTCCAGATCGATGCCTATAGTTGTTTTTTATTCCCCTGGAATTCAAGAAGCCTGTTATATTATCGCATAATTGCTTATTTTTAACCCTAAAGGTCAAGTGATATCCATTCTTCGGCCAAAATATTGATCCACAACTACCAAATACACCGCGCAACCAAGCCCAGGAAGTCCTTGAAGAACGGGAAATATCCTCGTAAAGCTCGAAGGGCAAAATTAACTTGACGCGTCCTTTTTTGCTCTTTGGCACTCTCATGTAAGATGAAAAATTCACATCGGACCATCGCGTATACTTCCATATGGCATAAAGTCTCCTGAAAACCCACAACCTTAGGGAAGAAAGCACTACATGATCCATCTTTCTTGCTACGAAAATCCCCTCGATAATACCTGAACATTCCGCATCGTTCTCTTTTTTATCAGGCGATATACTATTTACCCACTCATCCCAGAGAACTGAATCGATTCTTTCCATATCTCCCTTTCCCTCGCACTTCTTGCTATTCTAATCAGGCATTCTGCCAATTTAACTGAATTATGCCTAACAGCACCTTCTTCGCTAATTTCATATAATTTATCTTCTATCAAATCTATCCCGATCTTTTTAAACCTCTCCTTTTCCTCCGGCGTCACTAAAAGAGGCATAGAACCTGCGGCAGTATATTTTGAAGATATTTCTTCGGGCAAAGACATGGCATTGACAACTACAAAATCAGGAAACCCTCTAAGGACCTTGGCAATCCACCTTACATGATCCAATACGGTAAACCCTTCCGTCTCCAGTGGTTGCGTCATGAGGTTACAAACGTAAACCACAGGGGCAGGCGAAGTCACTATAGCATTGGCGACCTTTTCCACTAGAAGGTTGGGTATGACGCTTGTGAAAAGACTGCCAGGTCCCAGTACTATTAAATCGGCATTACTGATGGCATTTAACACCTCTGGTAGAGGTTTTACTCCCTTTGGCTCTAGCCATATTTCTTCCAAGCTTGAACCGTAATTAGTGATGTTTAATTCTCCTTCTACTCTAACGCCGTTTTTGGTCCTCCCAACCAAACATATGCTTTCGGTAGTAACTGGGAGAACTTGACCTCTTATGGCGAGCATATAGTTTAATTCCTCGATGCCCTTTCTAAAATCTCCTGCTATTTCCGTCGCGGCAAGCAATAACAAATTCCCGAGGCTGTGACCGGCCAATTCGCCACGATCGAAACGAAAGTTCAGCAAGCGATTTAAAGAACTATCATCTTCGGCCAGCGCTAAAAGGCAGTTTCTAATATCCCCCGGGGGAAGCATTCCCCACTCCTGACGCAAACGACCGGAACTACCACCCTCATCCGTCACAGTCACCACAGCCGTAATATTTCTAGTAAAGCACTTCAATCCCTTTAATAAAGTGGATAAACCTGTACCACCACCTAGGGCTACAATATAGGGCCCTAAAGAAAGCCTCTGGCGAGATGCGCTAAAATATACGTCCTTATACCTTTCCTTGATTTTATCCCCTGTTTTGCTGTCACGCTGTATGTTAGATGTTCTTCGAGAAAATAAGTAAGCCACAGCCCCTCCCAAAAATATACCTGCAAAAAAACTAACCAGCGACGACATCGCCAATCTTCTCCTTGTCTTTCCCAATATCACGGTGTCTCACTATACATTTTTCTCCATCTGCACTTAACTGTCTTGCAAGCCATTCAGCATAAGCCACTGAACGATGTCTCCCACCGGTACATCCTATTGTAATGTGAACCTGTGGCTTTCCAGTCTTCCTGTAAAGTGGAAGTATCAGCTTTATTAGCCTTAACGATTCGTCGTAGAATACGACCGTTTCTCTAAAACTCAACAAGTATTCTTGAACTTCAGGTTCCACACCAGTAAGATCTCGAAGCTGTGGGCAATAAAAAGGATTTTCCAAAAACCTCACATCCAAGACGTAATCACTATCGGAAGGAATACCATATTTATAACCAAAGGAAGTAATGATCACGGATGGTTCAACGTCTATCACTCCAATTGATCTTAAAATTGCTTCTTTAAGTTCTTGAATGCTCAAATGACTGGTGTTTACGACCACATCCGCCAGCTCTCTGACAGGGGCTACCATCGTTCGTTCTTTTAAGATCATTTCGCTTAACGGAAGGTCGACACCTAAAGGGTGCCTTCTTCTCGTAGTTTCATAACGTCTGATTAAGATTTCATCGCTAGCGTCTAAAAAAATTACCTTGACCAGGGATAATTTATTTTTTAATGCCTTTATTACGCCTTCAAAATCACCCAGCAAGGTTCCCCCTCTGACATCCATGACAACGGCAATACCCATGTTGACGGCTGCCTCGTGCGAACCTAACATGTCTATAATTTGGGGCAATATAGCAGGTGGGATATTATCGATGGTGTAAAAACCGATGTCCTCCAATACTTTTAGCGCAGTCGACTTCCCGCCACCCGACATTCCAGTAATTATGATGCATTTGGATATATGCCTATTTTTATGGTCAAGATAATCTACTCCGCAACTAATTTCTGCTTGTCTCTCGTAATTATCCCCTTCAATGACGAACATGTCTGCCTGTGAGCACCTCCACAGCATGTCTTAAAGCGGGAGATACGGCACTAAAACACTCTCTCGCTCCCCTCTCACTTCCAGGAAGGGCAAGTATAAGCGTCTTTTCCCTCGTTACAGCTAAACCTCTGCTCAAAATCGACATGGGGTTTTTAACGGCCGTCGACCAGCGCATACATTCGCCTATTCCGTATACAATTTTATCTGACAAAGGCATTATTGCCTCGGGGGTAACATCTCTCCGTGAGATTCCCGTTCCTCCTGTCACCAAAACCAAATCGAGCGACTTTTCGTCACTCCATTTGCGTATTATATTTTGTATCTCATCTACGGAGTCAGGAACAATCTCGTATTCCTTACAGACCGCACCGATAGAAAGAGCTAATTCCTCCAGGGATGGGCCCGAGGTATCTACCAATTCCCCCCTGCTAGCTCTGTCACTTACAGTAAGGATCCCCAAAGAAATGGGAAACCATTCTTCGTATTCCGCAGAAAGATTCAAAAAACCGCCCTTAAAAACTTCTACCTCATCCTCATCAAGAAATTTAACTATCACTTCTCCATTTGAAAAGGAGATCAAATTTCCCTTGTCGCTAACCCCATGTGATAAGACCAAGATTAAAGAAGGCTCGCACAAAGAAAACAAAGGCATGGGTGAAGTTGCAAACAACCTCCTAGCCATCCCATCGACCATGTTTTCACCCAAACTGCCTTTACGAAGAGAAACCGCCGTGAGATCTCTTTCACCGTCATAAATTCTTATAAGCCTTTTCTTAGTCGCTTTCAGCACGTTTTGCATCCTCCGAAAGATAGTGTCCGCTTTTGCCTCCACTTTTTTCAATCAAATGGACATCATTAAAATACATCCCTTTGTCAATGCCCTTGCACATGTCATATATCGTCAGAAGAGCAACAGTCACAGCCGTTAAGGCTTCCATCTCGACACCCGTAACTTCTTTTGCCAACACCTTGGAAGTTACTTTTATGCCTCGGCGCTTTTCGTCCAATTCACATTTTACCTCAACGAGGTCTAGCTTTATATTATGACACAAAGGGATCATTTCCCATGTCCTTTTTGCAGCCATTATACCAGCTAACTCGGCAACTTTAAGAACGTCTCCTTTAGGAACACTTCCTTCGCAAATCGTATCATAAACTTTGTCGGGCAAAATAATCCAACCACAGGCTATAGCTTTTCTGTCCGTTGGGCTTTTAAATCCCACATTCACCATTTTTGGATGGCCATGTTCATCGAGATGCGTTAAAGATCCCATAAAATTATCCCCCTATTTGAGACATGTGCCTATTGCCACGAACCAACTTTTTCCAATTTGCTGGCTTTTCCCAAGAAGCAAGCAGTATCCTCCGTTTAACTTCCTCCAAATCACCCGCCCTCAAGGGTGAAAGCAAATCGATCCCTTTAGTAGCAAATAAGCAATTCCTGAGCTCTCCTGTTGCGGTAATTCGAAGTCTATTACATGTCTCGCAAAAGTGATGCGAAACGGCTGATATTACTCCAATCCTTTGGCCTGTCTCTAGGTTAACATAATACTTTGCAGGCCCATCGGTGTCTGACGGCCTTTTGCCAACCTCTTCCCATTCTCCGGAAGAAAAAAGAAGTTCTTTGATAGACGAAGCGGGAATGAAGGAATCTTGCGTCCACAAACTTTGATCTACGGGCATGAACTCTATAAATCTCAATACAGCACCCGTTTTCCTCGCAAAATTCGCCAAGGCCTTAATCTCATCTTCGTTAAATCCCTTTATCAAAACCGTGTTAATTTTTAATGGCAAATTTAACTTACTCCATTCAGTAATCCCGTTGATGACGTCGTTTAAGTTCCCCATCCTCGTCATATATTTAAATTTTTCGGCATTGAGCGTATCGAGACTGACGTTTAGGTTAATTTTAAGATCTTTTATTTCATCTATAAACTTAGAAAGCAATGACGCATTTGTCGTAATGGCAAGCACGAGCTCAGGAAAGGACAGGCGAAGCGTACGCAAAAATTTCGAAATGTCCTTCCTAACAAAAGGCTCTCCCCCCGTTAACCTCACTTTTTTGATGCCCAACTCGGTTAATATTCTTATAAGCGAATGTATATCCTCATACCTCATGATCATTTCATGAGGTATCCATTCCACGCCTTCGGGGGGCATGCAATATTGACAACGAAAGTTGCACCTGTCAGTAACAGAAATACGCACATATGTTAATTTTCGCCCCAATTTGTCGACTAGTTTCAAGGCCAACGATATCCCCCCATTGTGTTAATTCTTTCTTTAAACTCGGGATCAGAAAGGGCATCTAGCAAAGCAACTACCCCCGGATGATCTAATTCATCTTCGGGAATAATGAGCTCGTAAGGTTCTTCTGTAACGGGAATGAAATCTAAATCTAAGGCATCTGCTGCAAATTTTATCCCCAAGGCAACGTCAGCTAAACCCCACGCTACCCTACAAGAGGCATCGAGGTGCGTCACCATCTGATCCTCGTATCCCTTTATCAATGAGGCTTCAATGCCATGTTCTTTAAGCATGGAATCCAGCAATACTCGAGTTCCAGCACCAGGTTGCCGATTGACTATGCGAATATCACTACGTGCTAAGTCCTCAATGGAGTTTATGTCCTTCGGATTTCCTTTCTTTACGATAAATCCCTGTTGTCTATAAAATAGCAAATAACGTTTCCATTTATCGCTAATCGGCTTAAAACTTGCTATGTAGCTATCATTATATAGGCCACTTTCAGGATCCAAAAGGTGTGCGGCCGAGAGGTGGGCTTCGCCCCTAGCAAGGGCCGCTAACCCGCCTAAGCTACCAACGGGACGTATGACCAGATCAGAACCCCGCCTCCTTACCAAAGAAACAAGTCTTGCTACCGCAGGATCATCAGAACCCTGAAACAATGCCCTATTCTCCCACAAGACATCTTTTATTAGCCTGACTTCTACTTCTTTGCCCTTCGGGCATTCATAAGCCTCTGGAGGCATGAGAGCAAATCCATCTGCTTCAGCTGTGGCTCTCATGGAACTTGAGCCTCCTGAAATCGGCCAGACGTACTTTTTTGATCCCAACAGGACTGCCTTTATTCTAAGCCATTCACTTATTCCCTGTGGTGATGTATGAGATATTAACAAAGAGGCCTTGAGTCTTTCTTTTACATCCATGGCTTCATCCAAAAATTTATCTTCGTTAAAGCTGCCCTTCGTCAGCAGTTCTATTAGAGGGTATACCACGCTCCATGCAACGACCATTGTAGACATTGGAAAACCTGGCATGCCAATGACAGGTTTATCCCGAACCACACCAAGCATCGCAGGTCTCCCGGGCCTCATTAAAATCCAATGAAAGAGCAATCTTCCCTCTTGTTCTATTACATCAGCTGTAAAATCCCGCTTTCCCTTGGCGGACCCGGCCCCAATTAACACCAAATCGTATTCATCAACGGCCCGAAGCAGGGCTTTACTCAAAAGCTGTGGGTTATCTTCCACATGTTGATCTACAAAGAAGGGTACGCCCCATTTTTTAAAAATACACTCAAGCATGATTGAATTGCTCTCCATTACCTTGCCAGGAGGCAATAAGCCGAGGTCATTAGCGCTCTCCCTAGGAATGATCTCGTCACCTGTAGGTATGAAGACAACTTTTGGTTTGGCTAACACAGGCAACTCGTGCATTCCAATCGCATAAAACAAAGCCGTTAGGTTGGGGTCAACCTCATCCCCGAAATGGGCCACGATTTGTCCCTTGATAACGTCCTCCCCGATGGGTCTGAGGTTTGCCCCGGGTAATTCAGATTCATAAACGTATAATTTTCCTTCTTTAATTGAGGTATCCTCCACCATGACGACGGCATCAAACTGAGGAGGAACAAAGGATCCTGTATTGACCCACTGAAATTGTCCTTCATCTAAGATTGCCGGAGTGGCTGCAGTCGCCATGGAAGTAGATATTGACAAAACCGCATAACCATCAACCGCAGATGCCGGATAGTGAGGCACATTAATCGGAGAAAGGATATCTTCAGCCAACGACGCACCAAGTGCCTGCTGTAGAGGAACATGGACCACAGAAAACTTTCCGCCCCATTTGCTCTGTAACAACTTCCAAACCTCGTATAACGATAAATGTTCTTTTACCATAAAATTACCTCTATCTCCTCTCCTGCTCTCAATGTCTCTTTATTCACAGGCAACATACCCAATCCGATGGTCCCATTTAGCGCAGAAATATACCCTGATTTAGAGTTCACGGGAATAACCCCACCCGGCTTAGAAGCGACAGGCACATATTCTTCTACGCCACTTCTACCTATAACATCATCTAGGCACTTCATCTTCGCGGGCACGAAGTTTCTTTCATATAAATTTATTCCGCCGATCATCATGTTCAATAAAGGCAACAAAACTACCCTTGCCACAACGGTGCAAGACAAGGGATGCCCCGGCAAAGAAACGACCAGTTTAGCAGGCTCTCCTTTAATGCCTCCGATTAAAGTTGGCTTGCCGGGTCTCATGTTTATACCCTTAATGATCAGTCCCGGGTCGCCTAAATTCTTTATCACTTCGGAGCAGTAATCCCTGGTCGATACGGAGGATCCTCCGCTTAATATGACGACGTCGTTTTTTCGCAAAGCATCTTGAACGGCTGATGTTAGAACTTGCAGGTCATCGCGCACTATTCCCAAAAACTGAGCGTCGTAACCATAAAACTTGAGCAGTAACCGCAACGTAGTGCTATTGACATCCCTAACACATCCGGGAGGAACGCAATCTGTTCCTGCTTCTACTATCTCATCTCCCGTACTTAAAATGCCGATCTTTAAATCTACCACCTTAACCTCTCTTACTCCCAAGCCAACAGCGGCTGGGATGTTTTTAAAATCGAGCAAATCACCTGCTCTTGCAATGATATCTCCACTTTTTATCTCTTCGCCTTGGATAATTACGTTCTCGCCCGGCATTACACCCTTTCTTACCTCGATCCATGGACCGATTTCCTCAGTGTCTTCAACCATCACAACGGCATCGCTGCCAAGAGGCAAAATCCCACCCGTGAGGATCTGCATAGCAGCTTCCTTTGGCAAAGATTCTCGGATCACTTTGCCCATGGGAATAATGCCACATTTTCTCAAAAAGACAGGGGAGGAGATCGAGGCTCCCTTCACATCAACGCTTCTTACTGCGTATCCGTCACGTAAACTCCGGGAAAAGGGCGGATATGACTCCGGTGCTTCAACATCTTCTGCTAATCGCATTCCATAAGAACTTTCAACAGCAACTGAAGTGCACCTCAAAACTGCAGGAAAAGACATGCTATCGCACACGAGTTGAAGCGCCTTAAACCTTCCTAAAAGCTCTTCCGTTACGCCAGCCATAAAAACACCTCTTCAAATCAATACTTCACTACCAACGTAGGAAGATCCATATCCTTTAGCTTTTTTTCTAACTCCTTCGCATCTGACGTTTCATTACCGGCGTAAACTTGCACCCTATAATAAAGCTTACCGTTTACAGTCGCCTCAATTATACGCACCCTGTTTGCATACCCTGCGCTTTCAAGCTTCTTTTTAACCTCATCTGCTCTCCATTTTTCAGTAAAAGAGCCAACCTGGACTCCCCAACCGCCTTCTGAGGGTTGAGATACCTTCACAGAAGGCTGTGGCGCCTGGGCCCCCGCAACTTCACCTTTGGTGACTTTTTCAGCCGACCTCGCAGGACTTTCAGTAGAAGGTACAGCTATCACATTTCTAGAATCTAGGGAAGGCTCTTCTATGGGAACGGAAGGCGCAGCAACCGTGGGTGTCTTAGCGCTTTCGCCACTCACGCTAGGAGCAGGTTGTGCCACGATATCGGGTGCCCCTGCCTGATTGGAGATCGTTTTAACGGGTGCAAAGAAAAACATCTTAACCCCCAGATACAACAAGCCTATAGCGACCAAACCTACTAGGGGAATCATTATTTGGCCAAAGGAAAAGATTGGCTTTTTATCGTTTTGCCTTTCTCTTTTCATCATTAATTATCACCTCTTATAGTCTTGACACAACATAATATGCTCGCCGAAATCGAAATAAAGAAAATGTTTTATCAAAAACCAAGCATGAAAATTTGTTCCCGAACAACCTCTTTAGAGAATGCCAAACAAGAAAGATCATCTTTGTCGCCGTCATCAATCATGTCTAATAAAACCTCGGCCTCTTGTAAACCATACCACGATAACGTGTATTCTTTTAAAGATCCCCTCAAATCCACAGATCGCATTTTAATGACTTTACCGTATCCCTTTAAAGATCCACGTAATATGTTTAATTTGCGTCGGCCCTCAGATATCCCTACGAAGGGCTCATTTGAAAATGGAGTGCCTGGCTTTGGCACAAAAATACTTATAGAAATAACCGGCTTTAATTTTAACAGCTCCCACACCTGTTTCGACAATTCAGCTATGGATCTCACGTCGTCATCGTTTTCACCAGGAAGACCTATCATGAAATACATCTTCACTGATCGTATTCCAAAATCTTTCGCTATGGCGAGTTTTTTTATGATAGTTTCATTAGTGAAGTGTTTTTTTAATGATCCTCTCAAAGAATCACTGCCTGTTTCGGGAGCAATCGTTATGCTTTTTTTACCTCCAACTGCCATGGTTTTCAGCATTTTTTCGCTTAAAGCATCAATACGAAGCGAGGCAAAACTTACCCTCCTTCCACAGTCATTAATGGCATCCAAAAGACGATCTAAATCTGGATGATCCCCTGCTTCCGGCGTGACTAAGCCAACATTGAAGTTATTGTATGTCTTAAATTTATATAACAGAGAAATTAACTCATCAACGGGCCGAAATCTAGCTTTCCCGAAATTACTTGGCACGACACAATAGGGACATCGCCTAAAACAACCTCGCTGTAACTCCAAAAGCAACGTTCTCCCAAAGGCAGCCTTGGGAGTCATCCACACGCTATGACCCAATGATGCAGAGAGATTTTCCAGATTCCCCCTTTTTCTACCAAGGTTCGCTTTTTTTGAAATGACAAGTTCATTATGAAGTGGAGGCACGTATACATGCTTCGAAGCCGATAAATCCTCCCACAACTTTCTTCTATTCCCATGCTTCATATAGGAACGAAGGCAGGCTATCAGGTGATCTACAACTACCTCTCCGTCTCCTAAACAGACAAAATCGACCATAGATGAAAAAAGGAGGGGATTTATGTAGCTAACAGCTCCCCCCACGCCGACCACTGGGCCATTAATTAGAGCCCTCCTGTGCCAATGAAGCAACACTTTGCTATTATGCAACATCTTTAGCAAAGCGACATAATCAGGCTCGTAAGACACCGATGCCGTAACTATAGGAAATTCCGATAAGAAACGTCCCTCTTCGAGCGATTTACATTCAGTATCAACAAATATCCTCTCTACGCCTACGCCTCTGCTTTTCAACGCTGCATAAATGTAATGATAGCCCAAATTCGCCATGCCCACTCCGTAAGTGTTTGGATATAATAACGCCCACGGAGGATCTCCCCCTTTGGGCAAGTTCAAGAGGATCGTTTCATCTGGCATGATTTGCGACACTTGTTACTCCTTCTTTTTCCTCCTCACTACAGTTGGAAGATCGAAGGTGTCAACTTGAACACCGCTAATCCTAAACAGGTCTTCTTCAGGCACCTTGATCTCGGCTTCTTCCAAGTCTATGCGCGATCTTCGCTTTCCCGAAAGAGCTTTATCGCGACCTAACTTTCCAGGAATCGAAGAAAAACCGGAGGCTATTACGGTAACCTGAAGTTTGTCGTCCATCTCGGGATCCAAAACATGCCCCCATATGATGATTGCATCCTCAGCAGCTGCTTCTGTAATAACCTGAGCCACCTCTTTGATTTCGTGAATGCCAACATTATTGCCGCCAGTGACGTTAAACAAAATCCCCTTCGCGCCTTGCATAGGAGTTTCCATCAACGGGCTGTTAATGGCGGCCTTTGCGGCGACAATAGCCCGATCTTCGCCTGTAGCTTCGCCTATGCCCATTATCGCAGATCCGGCATTACTCATTACAGCCCGAACATCGGCAAAATCTACATTGATTAAACCCGGTCGTAAAATAAGATCGGTCACGCCCTGAACTGCCTGCCGCAAAACCTCATCAGCCAGCTTGAAAGAATCCAGCAAGGGCACTTTTTTGTCAGATATTTCAAGCAGCTTATCGTTTGGGATCACGATGAGGGCATCAACCTTTCCTTGTAAATTTTTAATTCCTTCTAACGCTTGATCGATCCTCCTTCTACCCTCAAATATAAAAGGCTTTGTCACGACGGCGACAACGAGAGCGCCAACTTCTTTGGCAACCTCAGCTATGACAGGAGATGCTCCCGTACCAGTACCTCCTCCCATGCCAGCCGTAAGGAAAACCATATCGGCTCCCTGCAAAACCTCTTTAATGATATCGATCGACTCTTTCGCAGCTTTAAAACCAATTTCAGGATCCGAACCTGCACCTAACCCCCTGGTTAACTGCTCTCCAAGGATTATCTTGACGTCAGCCAGATTCTGATTTAAGTGAGCAATATCTGTATTTGCAGCGATAAATTCGACACCCTTAAGACCATTGGATATGATGTGATTTAGCGCATTATTTCCACCACCTCCAACGCCAACGACTTTGATGATCTCTTTGTATTTGCGATCATCCGAGTTATCAATTTCAAATATCCTTTCCTTGTCCCTGTCAGCCATCTCGCAACTCCCCCAAAAATTCACTTAAAAAAGTTCCTTAAAGGTTCTCTTTATAGCATTTAAAACCGACTTGAAAAAGTCTATCGCACGTAAACCATGGACATCCTCTCCGTAAGATCTGCCCCTTTTAGATGAGATTGTCGATGTGAGGGTTATAGATGGCCCGATAAACTTGAAGGGGCATTTCTCTATTATATTCATATATTTAATAATTCCAGCTAGGGATGCATATTCGGACCCGTTCCTCCCGGGGGGCATTTTAGCACTGTCCAATGGATTGGCCACTCTAACGGGCATATTTAAAACTTCGGAAACCATTTCAGCAATGCCTTTCATTTTCGCTACGCCACCAGTTAAAACAATGCCGCTTGGGAGAAGTATTGAGCCTACATCGCGAAGTTCTTTTTTAATGAAATCATCAAATAATTCCTCTAAGCGATTGTATGCCACCTCGTGCACTTGCCCTGCACTGCAAAATCCTCGCTTGCCCTGCACCATGAACTCCAGCTCTTCGTCGTAGGCATCAAAATCTTCACCTAGGGAAACGTATCTTTTTAATTCCTCAGCCACCTCTATTGGCACCTTCAAAACCCTCGCGATATCGTTAGTAATGTGATCTCCCCCAATTTGTATGACGGTAAGCCTTTTGAGCGCTCCATCGACGTAGATGGAGATTCCTGTTGTGCCACCGCCAATGTCTATGACAGCTACACCCGATGATATCTCCCCCGGGGATAAGACGCCTAAGGCGCTTGCTAGCGGTTTTATAACAAGCCCCGCTACGCTCACCCCGGCTCGTTCAGCACAATTAACCACATTTTGAACAGTCGCGGTAGGTGACATGATGGATTGGACCTCAACCTCCAAGCGCACGCCCGTCATACCCAAAGGATCGTCTATTCCTCTTTGCCCATCGATAGAATAGGTCACTGGTATAGTGTGTACAGTGCAATAATTATTGGGCATACTTATCTCAGACAAAGAAGCCTCTATAACCCTTTGAATATCTATTTCGGTAACCTGTCTTGGAGTGCTGCCCAAGGAAACCATGCCTTTTGAGGTAATACTAGTTGTGAGAGCTCCACTAAAACAAACAAATGCTCTATCGGCACGTATGCCTGTCATACTTTCGGCATCTTCTAAGGCATAAGAAACGGATCGGACAACTTGTTCAAAGTTAACGATTAAGCCTTTACGCAATCCGGCGGAGGGAACGGATCCAACCCCAATAATTTGCGCTTCTCCAGTATATCGATCCCTCTCTGCCACAATTACCGAGGTTTTTGTCGTGCCTATATCAAGTCCCGCAATTAAATCTATCTTCTCATACATTTAAATGCCTCCATCCCTCGATATTAACCCAACGAAGATGTTCAATAAGAGGCTTACTTGTTTCTAATGACGATTTTGTCTTTATATGTTGCATCAAGGTATAAAGCCTTTGCATCCGAAGATTTAACGATTGTTTCCATTGCCGGCGCCAAATCGTTCCACTTGCTTTCAGAAAATTCAAATAATATACTAACATCTTTATCCAAGGATGCAACCTCAACCATAACGGCTAATTCTCCTGCTATTTTTATCAACTCTAAGGCCTTTATTTTTTGAATCCATGGCGTTTTTCGTATTGCTTCAACGAGTTCAATCGTACGTACTACCGGGAAAATGCTTTGGCGTACTCCATTGGGATTTGCTTCATCCGGCACTAAGGGAGGCATGGAATTATGCCATTTTAAAGTCAGTAAATTGTGGACATCCGGATTGGCTTCACTCCACAAAGGGTTGCTCTCATGCCACGTCATGCCGTTGGAAGTAATAAACCATCTTTCGTTATGCCAATTAACGATAAAGATTGGTTGCAGACAAAGCCATTCAATCACCACTTCTCCCCATCCATCAACTCTAATTAAGAAGCGAACCGGGTATTTCTTCTCCATCTCCATCTTCCATGACGGGTAGCCTATAAAAAGTAAAGGCCAAAATCTAGCAGATGATCTACTTATCAAGCTGGCTGTTTCTTTCTCTATCAAGACGTTTTCCGGAACAACATCTATATTTCTCAGTCTAAAAAGATAAAGTTTCTCTTCAACGCCATAAAAAAAACCACAAGCAACGGACATCACCATTAAGAGGGATATTATCCTCATCTTGGCTGTCCAAACTTTACTCAATATATCACGTCCATCATACAGCGTCCACCATCACATGGATGCTGTTTCTTGCTTATTGAAATTCGAGATAATCACGTTTAATATTTGACTCCCAAACACATCAACGTCACCTGCTCCCAACGTCAAAAGAACGTCCCCAGGTAGCAAATCTTCAACGACCTTGGAGACGACCTCTTCCTCGGCAACGGTAAGGCAATACTCATGAGCGTAATCATTAATCAGGCAGTTTGTTATTAGATCTGAACTAATACATTCCTCTAGTTTCTCGTCAGCCGGATATACAGGTAGAATATACACTATATCAGCATTCATCAAAGCCTCAGCAAACTTTCTGTACATGGCTTTTGTGCGCGTGTATCTGTGGGGTTGAAATATCACGATTAACCTGCGTGACGGAAATATATTGCGCATAGCATCTAAAGTAGCGCGAATTTCTCTTGGATGATGTCCATAGTCATCGTAGATATATATATCGTTACTTGCCCCTAGACACTGCAATCTTCTTTTAGTTCCCTTAAAATTATAAAGTGCTTTTTGGATCGTACCAAAGTCTATGTTTAGCAAATCTCCAACAGCACAGGCAGCCAAGGCGTTCAGGACGTTATGTTCACCTGAGACTCTAAGCTTGACGCTACCCATTTCATTACCTTCTTTTACAGCGGTAAACAAAACGCCCCCACCCGGTCTATGTTTTACATCGATAGCGCCCCAATCCCATCGTTTCCCCCAACCATAGGTAACACAAAAGGGAGAAAAAAGCTTTGACACAGCCTGACATCCAATATCTTCCCCGCATATCACAATTTTCCCATCACTTTTTCGATTCGATAAAAAGCGAATAAAGGCGTCTTGAACGGATTGAAAAGTGGGATAGAAATTGACATGATCCCAGTCTATATTTGTAATTACCGGTATATGGCAGGCAAACAATTCAAAGGAACCATCGCTTTCGTCCAATTCCGATACCATATATGCTCCCTGGCCCAACCTCGCATTGCCTCCTATATCAGACACCTCTCCTCCTATCGCCACGGTCGGATCGAGACCTGCAGCATCCAACACGGTCGCAATCATGGACGAGGTAGTGGTTTTGCCATGAGCCCCTGCTACACCGATGCCTTTTAACTGATTAAACAAAGCGCTTAAAATATCGCCCCTTCTGGCTACGCATACGCCAGCTTTTCTTGCGTAATCAAGCTCGATGTTGTTCCACGCAATCGCACTGCTGTAAATTAACAAATCTGGTTTAAAAATATCAATGTGGGATGCACAGTGGCCGCTTAAAACTTTTATGCCAAGTTTCTCTAAATTGGATACATAATTCGTCCTTGCAACATCACAACCGGATACTTCATAGCCCAGCCCTTTAAGCAAGTGAGCCAATCCGCTCATGCCGGCGCCTCCAACCCCCATTAAATGAAGAGATCTTGTATTGTCCCCGAAAATCATCGATTTCCTAAGCACATTCAATAGAGCCCTCCCCTTTCGTAGAAAAAGACAATATCGCATTCCAGAAACGGGCACATATATCGTTTCTTTTAATATCACACCCACCATTATTACAAAGCTTGCGCATATCGGATACCTCTAAAAGAGCAGCTTCCAAAAGCTCGATATTTTCGTTCTCGCGCCATATTCTACCCTTTCCTGAGCGCAAGAAGAGTTTGGCATTTGCTAACTGATGATCGTCTGAAGCTCCTTCCCAAGGTATCAATACACCCGGTACATCATAGCAGATAAGTTCCGATAGTGTCGATGCCCCGCACCTCGTAACAGCATAGTGAGCCAATGAAAAATGAGCCGATAAATCCCAGGAGGGAGGGATAGCTACGACGTTGCTCGAAAGCCACTGCAAACCGCTCTTTTCGTTAGTTCCAACCAACATGAAAATGTGATCTTTTAAAGAATCGTGCTTTGCAACTTCAGTAATAGTTTGCATTAGCGGCTTGCCCCCAATTGAGCCTCCCATCACCAATGCAAATATCTTAGACGGAACTATACCCTTGCCTCCAAGCAATTCCCAGGCTTTTTGTCTGTCCATAAGGTTTATTCTTCGCACGGGAACACCAACGGGCATAAAACTTTTTTTATCTAAATAAAGACATTCATTCCAACCCGTAATGATTGGAATCCTTCGTTTCGAGCACAATCGTGTAGCTTTTCCAGCAATGGCATTTTGCTCATGTGCGATCATGGGGACATTTAGAAAAGATAGCAAAGCAAAGGGAACCGATAAGTAACCACCAAAAAGAACGATTACATTAGGTTTGAATTCCTTGATTAACTTATGTGCTTTTACCAAAGAAAAGATAAATTCTTTCCAACGCAAAATAGAGCGCACCCCCTTCACTCCAAAGGGAGAACCTGATAAGGGCAATATTGCGTGATCCACGTGCAAAGCTTTGTAAATTTTGCGCTCTAGTTCTCTGCTTCCACAAAGATAACCGACTTCAGCAGGTAAATTATTTTCCCTTATCCAATCACCTAATGAGACAGCTGGCAATATGTGTCCTCCTGTACCACCAGCAACAAACATGATTTTCAATGTATTGCTCATTTATCCAAAAGCGCTCCTTAATTATTATTACTACTTAACATCGGCTGAACAACGCAATAGCAAACCAATCTTCACCCATGTCGCAGAAAGAGCACTACCACCATAACTCATAAAAGGCATCGCCTTCCCCGTAAGAGGAATCAAGGTGGTCACTCCACCAGCGTTGATAAAGAAGGGTATCAAAATAGAAAGCCAAAGACCTAGGACTAAAAATCTTAAATATTCTTCATCCGCATCGCGCCAAAGAAGATAAATCCTCCTTGTCATTAAGGCAAAACCACCAATCACCAATAGCGAGCCTATGACACCAAGCTCCTCAGCACATATAGCAAAAATGAAATCGGTGTGAGCAGCCGGTAAATATTGAAGTTTTTGCAAGCTCCTCCCAAGTCCAACCCCCCAGAAGCCACCGTTCGCAAAGGCAATTAATCCCTGAATGATCTGAAATCCTTCGTTTAAGGGGTCTTGCCAAGGATCAAGCCATGCCTTTAAACGTCTTAATCTATAGGCGGCACTAAATGTTAAAACAATTATCGGCACTGCGGCTATAAAAGCCAAAAACAAAGGGTATTTCCATCCATACTTCGCTATAAAAATCCCGAATCCCAAAATCAGAAGGATTAAAGCAGAACCTATATCTGGCTGAAGAAGAAGCGGAATAGTGCTTATCATTAAAATTCCGATTGTGCGGACAAAGGCTTTTTCAGAACTCCCCCCTTCTCTAGAAATAATATCAGATAGATGAATAACTACTGAAAATATCAGCATCTCCGAGGGTTGAAACGAAAAAGGACCCAGCCTTATCCACCTGGACGATCCACTTACCGACATGCCCAAAAAAGGAATTATCGTGGCAAATGTGAGAGCTATAGCGATAATCCATAAAAGGCCAGAGCAGCTCCTCCACAGCTTAGTCGGGATAGAGTATGTTATTGCCATGCCAACCAAAGAAATCAATAACCACTTTATTTGCTTTATTCCGTATGTCCATGGCGAACCAAAGAATTTTAAAGAAAAGTAACCAGAGGCAGAAATGATCATTATGATCCCAAATATCGATAAAACCAGAGGGACCACTAACAACAACATATCAAAAGAGTACATATTTTCACATCTTGGGGTTTCAGTTACTCTCTCGTCCATTTTTTACTACACAAGCCTCAATTAAATTTTTTACGATTTCTTGAAAATCTTTTCCCCTCTCGTGATAGTTTCTATACATATCCCAACTAGTGCAAGCCGGGGAAAGCAGGACTATATCCCCTGGACAAGCCATTTCAAAGGCTTTATAGACTGCCTCTTTCATTGAAGCCGCCAAATAAAAATTACTAAAGCCTGCGCTTCTCAAGCTTTTTGCTATGACCTCTTTTTCTTCACCCAACAATACCGCTGCCCGTACATGTTTTTTTATCGCCCCAGCAAGTTTATCATATTTCTCTCCCTTTCCCCTACCTCCCAGTATCACCACTTTGACACCCGGAATCGAGGCAATGGCAGTAACGCTTGAAGCCACGTTTGTTCCCTTTGAATCATCTATAAATACTACCCCATCTTTTTCGCCCACCTTTTCACAACGATGAGGAAGGTTCTTAAAATCAGGGAGAAATTCGCGTGCTCTTTCCACTTCACACCCGAGATAATATATTGCAGCCATGGCCATAGCAGCATTTTCAACGTTATGGTACCCGAATAAGGATAGCGACTTGAGTGGGAAAAGCCTTATATGTCCACCTTCTGTCCTTAAAAGGGCTTCTGAATCGTTTAGAATGAGCTCATCTTGCACTCTTTCTGCATCATGCATGAATTTTTCGAAAGACCAATACAAACGGGCTCCCCTGCCCTCACGAACTTGTAGGATTTCTTCATCTTGTGCGCGGTAAACCAAACACCCTTTGGGAGAAAGAAGCTCTATTATGCGTCTTTTAGCATTAACGTATGCTTCAAAACTGCCATGCCAGTCGAGGTGATCGGGATAGATGTTGGTAATAATCGCAACATCACAACTAAAGCGCTTTGTCCAGTGAAGTTGGAAGCTACTTAACTCTACTACAATAAAATCAAGGGGCATCATCGCAAAATCGGCCAAGGGGATGCCAAAATTGCCAGCTAGAGCGACGTTATATCCCATTTTTGACAACAAATGGTTTATCAAAGCCGCTGTAGTGCTCTTGCCGTTGGTGCCAGTAACGCCTACGATTTTACCTGACAAGTAGGGGTAAATGAAATCCAGCTCGCCTTGCAATGGCGTACCTGTTTTGCGGGCCATTTGTACCGGAAGAGTTTTATCTGATATCCCTGAGCTTAATACTACCAAGTCGCAGTCGAGTAATGCCTTTGTGTGTTCACCCTCTTCCCATTGTATATCCTTTTCGCGAAACAGGGCTTTAGTGTTTTCATCTAACTTTCCTTGCTCCGTCACAAATACATCAAAATTCGCACTCTTTGCCATCAATGCCAAGGATTTCCCACTAATGCCGCTTCCTACAACAGTAACCTTCATCCCCTAGATCACCTGCCAGGTCCATAAGGCCCCTAAAAGAGAAATCCCCATAAGGTGTATCAACCAGAATCTGACAACTATGTGTTCCTCAGGCCATCCGCATAATTCAAAATGATGATGCAATGGACTCATCTTGAAGATCCTTTTTCTAAAGCACTTAAAAGATATCACCTGAAGTATCACGGAGACTATTTCAATACCGAAAATAAAGGATATGGGAAATATCAGCAAAAGATCTCCCGACATTGCTACGTTACCCATTAAAAGACCAGCGATAAAATGCGCTCCCACATCTCCCATAAACACCCTTGCCGGATAGGAATTGTACCACAAAAACGATAAAACACACGCTAAGCCGACAACTAGGGACAGTCGGCAGGGTTCGATTTCTAGAACGAAAAGAAGTGCTACCAAAGATATTACTGAGGCTCCTGCTGCAAGCCCGTCAAGGCCATCAGTTATGTTCAATGCATTATACAAGCCTACTGCGAAAAAACAAAGAAGGACGAAAGTCAAAATAAAGTAAACAGAGGACGAATCTGAAATTAAATAAAAAGGAACCTCCTTAGCAGTAATCCATGCCCAAGGCAAAACAACCATAAATTGTCCCAGCAACTTTTGTCTTGATGTTAAACCCTCACTTGACCTTCTAACAATCTTTATGACATCATCCGTTAACCCTACGGCAGCCCCCCCAAAGGGCAACCACCATAAAATGAACTTGTCGATTATACTTGACTTATCATTGCTTACAAATGCTAAAGCAATCAAAGACAACGCTATAAAAATGACCCCACCCATGGTGGGTATGCCTGCTTTTAAAACCACGTGACGCTTCGGTCCGTAGCTTTTAGGCGTTTCCCCCCATTTAAATCTGCTAAAAAGCTCTATCCATAACCTTTGCAAAACGATTCCTAATATCATCAACAAACAAAAATAAAGCATCAAATATTTATAACTCATCTAAGGACCACCGATCGTAAATGCGCTCCATCTCATAAAATCTTGAACCTTTAACTAAAACGACGTCGCCAGATAGCAGGATGTCTTTTAAATAACTGCTAACCTCTTCTATTTCTTCAAACAGAAGAACAGTTTTTGTTGAATTAGCGTGCAAGTCGTCCCATTCCTGTCCATATAAAACAGTGATATCCGCAACAGATGTAACGACTCCTAAGACTTCTTCATGAAATTGCTTTTCGCAACCACCCAATTCCCTCATGCCGCCCAAGACCGCCACTTTACGCCCTCGCCAAGGCATGGCCTTTAAATTATTTATGGCTGCCTTGACCGAAACAGGGCTAGCGTTATATGACTCATCGATGAATAAAATACCTTCTTTGCTTTGCAACAAAGCGCCCCTACCCCGCGGAGATTTCATGTGACGCAAGCTTGAGGCTATTTCATCAAAACCAACGCCCATCTCTAGGCCAACGGCCAAAGCTACGGCCATCGCATTGACGTTTTGCTCTCCCCATAATTTGCTTTCAACTTCTTTTACTCCAAGGGGAGTAGCTATAGACACCCTTCTAGAATAATTTAGACCGTCCCACCGCAAAGAAGTATCTAAAATCCTGAAAGGGCACGACGGATTTCTTCCAACGCTGATTACTTTTGAAGGCTTATATGGAAGCTCTACAAGCCCTTCCCTCAAGATCGAAGAATCGCCATTTATTAATAAAACATCGCAACAGTCAGTGACAATTTCCAACTTGGCCTGAAGTATACCGTTGATATCACCAAATCCCTCCAGATGAACTGGATCGATGGACGTTATAACTGCAATGTTGGGCGTAAAATAACTGACCATCTCTGCAATTTCCCTCTTGGCATTAGCTCCCATCTCTAACACGAGAAACTCCGAATCCCTGGGGGCAGACAATATCGTTAACGAACAACCCAAAAGAGTGTTATGATTTCCCCTTGATATATGAGCTTTATATTTTCCCCGCAAGACAGCACCGATGACATCTTTAGTGGTTGTCTTTCCGACGCTTCCGGTGACTGCTATGATTTTCTTCAGCGATGGAAGGCAAACAAGGTACTTAACAGCAGCTTCAACTATCGCGTGCTCCGGGGAAGGCACTCCAAACAAAGAAACATCCTGATCACGCGAAATAGCAAGGTACTTTGGCACTTCCTCGTCCCTTAAGATTATTCCTCTTGCACCTCGATGTACAGCATCTCCTATGAAATTATGCCCATCCACCCTGCTTCCCTTCAGAGCAATAAAAATGTCGCCTTCCTTTACATTTCTGCTATCGGTTTTTATTGAGATAGGCAGCGAAATATCCGCTCCACAAAGGCTAGAACAATTGAACGTCTTTCCTATGGTAATTGAAGAAGGATCTTTCAAAAAACTCATAAAAACTTCTTCCCCCTTGAATCACACCATTCCTTCAACGCGTCAAAATCACTGTAAGCCACCACGTGATCCTTAAAGATTATCTGACGTTCTGGCCCTTTGCCTGTAATCAAGACCACGTCGTTTGCACGAGCATGATCTAAGGCAAAATGTACAGCTTCTTTTCTATCGATGATTATTTTGTAGTCCGGATCCCGAGAACTTGATTTTATGCCCTCCACTATCTGAAGCGCGATTTCCCCTGGATCTTCGCTTCTGGGATTATCCATGGTAACGACAATATGATCTGCCAAACTGGCCGCCACGCTACCAAGCAATGGTCTATTTTCCCTAAAGCGATCGCCGCCATGTCCAAAAACTAGCCACAACTTTCCACCACATAAAGGCCTGATTGTCGAAAGGGCTTTCTCTAAAGCATCTGGAGTATGAGCGTAATCTATTACACAAATCGAACCATCCTCTATAAAGTATCTTTCGAGCCTTCCCGGCACAGGAGGACACGTCTCAAGACCCCTTCTAATTACATCTGGCGAAAAATTAAGCGACCAAGCTGTGCTACAAGCGGCCAAAGCATTATATGCATTATGCTCGCCAATTAAAGGTAAGACAACGTTTGCCAGCGTTATCCCATCAGGTAAGACGATGTCCATGACAATGCCCTCAAGAGAGCTACTAACTATTGAACCATAAAACCTCCCTTTTTTCCTTTGCCGAATCGAAAAACTTAGGGCATAAGGCTCAAATGTTTCTTGTATCATCTTGCCATAAACATCGTCAACATTCGTCGATACTTTCCAGCCCCCGCGCATGTATTTTTCAAGCAATTTTTTCTTTGCTGCAAAATACTTATCCATATCGCCATGATAATCGAGATGCTCTGGTGTTAAGTTTGTAAAAATTGCTCTATCGTAAAAACATCCAACGATGCGCCCCTGCTCGATACCATGAGAAGAAGCCTCCATAACGCAAGCATGACAGCAATTTTTCACCATCCGGCTTAACAAGTTTTGAATCAAGGGCGCCTGTGGAGTTGTTCTTTCAGCTTCTTCTTCCTTTTCGCCATCATAATAAATAATAGTACCTATTAAACCGCACCTCATTTCGCCAGCATCTAAAATACTTTTAATTAAATAGGTTGTCGTGCTTTTACCGTTGGTACCGGTCACGCCAATCAAGAGCAACCTGCTCGCCGGTAATCCATTAAAGTATGCTGAAGCATATCCGCAAGCATCTCTTGCATTTGTAACTATCAACTGAGGTATGTTAAGATTTTCAATCCTTTCAGTCGCAAGCACAGCTATAGCACCATTCTGCTCAGCGTCGTGAGCAAATTCTATTCCTCTTCTTTTAGTGCCATCAAGGCAACAAAAAAGGGCACCTCTTTGTACGTGCCTGCTATCTATACAAATGTTGGAAACATTTTGTGATAAACTATCTAAATTCGGAGCTTTTATTTCCTTTAGACATCGTCGTTGAAAGAGAAATTCTGCTAGACTTTTGAGCGATACTTCCATTAGCCGTCACCTGTCCATTCTAGTTATTAATCTCAAATCCGCTTGTCATAATCTCTTCCACTATAGATTTGAAAATGGGAGCTGCGACAAGACTCGCAAGGTAACCTTTCGAACGTGGATTACCTATCACTATGACCAAAACATAATGCGGGCTCTCATGAGGCCAAAAACCCGCAAAGGTCGCCACATGGGCATCTTTTAAATATTGACCCTTGTACGCCACCTGCGCCGTCCCGGTCTTGCCTGCCACCTTTGCTGCTCCTACATCTGCTTGCTTGCCAGTGCCCTCCACTACTGCACGCCTTAAAGCCGTTCGAAGTGATTTTGACGTGCTTGACGAAAGCACTCGTGCAATCTCGCGCCTTTGACCGCAATAAACTCTGTTACCTTTTCCATCGAAAACTTCTCTTGTTACATAAGGACGGATTAAAACGCCTCCATTGGCAATTGCCGAAAAAGCTTGAGCTAACTGTATGGGCGTAATCGCAATGCCCTGACCTAAGGAAATATTAGCCGGCACAACTCCCCACCATTGCGATGGGAGTGGAAGCAATCCTTCTTCTTCTCCCGGCAATTCTACGCCTGTGGGAATGCCAAAGCCCCAGCCTTTTAACGCGTTATAAGTAAAGTTCGGGGGCATCTTCATTCCTACTTGAGCCATTCCTACATTGCAAGAATTTATAAGTATCTTGTAAATGTCCTGCGATCCGTGAGCGCGGCCCCCTACTTCGCGAATGACATGATCTGCTATTCTTATAGACCCACCACAGCGGAAGGCGCTTTTTGCATTAACATATCCACCATCCATGGCGATGCCCATCATTATGGGCTTGAGAACAGAACCAGGTTCATATACTCTTCCTATAACATTGTTGCGAAGTCTTTCATCTGTAAATGTACCCCTATCCTCCGGATCAAAAGAAGGGTAGCTTGACATCGCCAGTATTTCGCCCGTCATGGGGTCCATACACATGGCAGCACCCCACTCCGCTTGATTTATCTCAGCACCTTTTTGCAAGGCGCTGTCAACGATATATTGTAGCCTCCAATCGATAGTAAGAATTACTTTGCTCTTAGGAAAAACTGACCCTTTGTCGGACAAAGTAGAGGCCATTTCAAAATAGTTCCCTGCCGCGTCTCTTACTAAGGTCCTGACTTCCGGAGGAGTATACAGAAAAACATCCCATTGCCTCTCGACGCCGGCGAGCCCTTTTTCGTCTATATCAACGAAACCAAGCAAATGAGCCATGTACTTTCCAAAGGGATAGGAACGTTCCATTTCTTTGACGCCATAAATCCCTTTTAAGTTTAACGACAAAATTTCTTCTCCCTTGGGTAAAGGCAATTTGCGAGTCAGCCAAATAAACCTTCCCGCAAGGGGTTTATGTAATCTTTCAATTACGTTTTTCGGCAAGTATCTTGACAAAATCGACAATTGATCCGTATCCCAAAAGACAGGATCAACGAACAAACTCCATCTTGGCACCGACAAGGTAAGCGTAACGCCATTTCTGTCGGCTACGACGCCTCTTGACGATGTCGCCAAAATTTGTTGCCAGTACTGGCTTTGTGACCAAAAAACGACCTTAGAATCGGGAACAAGGCATAGCTGAAAAACCCTAGCGGTTATGACAGCGAAAACTAAAAAAATTATATGCCAAATGCCCTTAGACTCCCTCAAAATTGATCCTTTCGCTCCTCCCTGGCGCTAGCAAAGGGATTAAGCAATTTTAAGATCCCCCTCTTCTCTGTAATCAGAGGTATTGAGGCTGTGAACGGCGATTTTTCATCTCGAGATACAGCAGCGACTCGGATAGTTGTGTCAATCCCTAAATCTTTTGTCATGCCTAAGCTACCACTTGCGTAATATACCACACGATCGGGCGCCATTAAAGAGAGGAGGCGTTGAGATAGGAGCAAATTCTTTTGCTGCAATTCATCGATTTGTTGATTTAGTACGATTAACTCGTGCTCAAGATACAAACTATAAAAACGAAGTCCAGCAAGCCCGAGGAGAGCCAAGGAAATTAATATGATATAGCAGTACACCCCCTTTTTCCCCATCCTTGCTGCCAATTTCTTCGCCCCCTCACTGCCAAGATTAAAACTTTGCAAATGCTCTCAGCTTAGCACTCCTGGATCTAGGATTACTTTTAATTTCTTCCGCCTTCGGCGATATCGGTTTTTTTGTATATAAACTTCCTAAGCCATCAGTTTCCCACCGTTTAAATGTATGTTTAACTAGACGATCCTCCAAAGAATGATAACTAAGGACCACGATAATGCCTCCGCTTCGCACGCATCCTGCGCTTTTCTCCAATCCCATTTTTAACGCATTTAACTCGTCGTTCACGGCAATTCGAAGCGCTTGAAAAACCCTTCTGGCCGGATGCTTTCCCATGCGCCTTTGAACTTTCGCCGGCAGGGCACCACGAATAATATCAACCAGCTCTGACGTTGATGAAATTTGGCCGTAGCGATCACGATGACGCACAATTGCCCTTGCCAATAGGCGCGAAAAACGCTCCTCTCCATACTCATAAAAAATCTTCGCTAACTCATCATAGGTTAACTTATTAATAAGATCGCAAGCAGTTACTGTCGCATCTTTATCCATTCGCATATCGATAGGGCCTTCTTTGTTAAAGGAAAAACCCCTCTCTTCATCGTCAAGTTGCAAAGAGGAAACCCCTAAGTCAAACAAAATTGCATCTGCATTCTCTTCTTTTAGTAGGTAAGTTTTTACGATCTCATCGATATGCTTAAAATTAGACTTGAGTAACAAAACTCTTTCTCCAAAACATTCCAGTCTTTGAGCAGCCATAACTAGTGCTTGATCATCTTGATCAATACCTAAAAGCCTAACTCTGGGAAACGAAGAAAGAATCTCGAAAGCATGTCCCCCTAACCCAACCGTTGCATCTATCACATAGCTCAAATTATCAATTTTCGATAATATAGCTATAATTTCCTCCGACATCACGGGAATATGTTTTACTTCTCCCATTCTACGCCCTCAACTATGGAAGGAAAGTTCGCCAAAATGTCTTGCCTGTATTCGTTCCATTTGTCGCGATCCCATATCTCTAAATGATCACCTACACCGATAACGCTTACTTCAGAGTTTAAAGAAGCATGGGATTTGAGCATCTGCGGAAGTAATATCCTGCCAGCGGAATCAACTGAAAGCTCGTGTGCAGTTGCCAAAAAGACGCGCAAGAAATCTCTTGCCTTGCTTCGTGAGAAAGGCATTCGTTGCAATCGCTCGAGCAGCTTCTCCCATCCGTCTTTCGAGTACAAAGAGACGCATTGTTCAACTCCAACGGAGGCAACAAGCTCATCTCCGAGCTCTTGCCGGAATTTAGACGGTAATACTAAACGCCCTTTCTTGTCCAAGCGATGCTCATAGGTGCCTATCATCATCTTTCACTTCATCCCACTTTATGCCACTTTCTACCACTTTACCATCAAGTCAATCCATAATGCAAGCCCCGAGACCTAAAAATTTCAAAAACTTTAAGGTCTCGGGGCTTAATATGTTACTCTTTCGAGCATCCCGTAAGCCGGGTTCTGTGACAACGATGGCCATTTCTCTAAGAAAGGACTCGCGCCCTTTCTTAAGCGATCAACCCGGAGGTCGGCGGGCCACCTCATCCCTCCCTATTTGATCTTGCTCCAAGCGGGGTTTGCCTGGCTCATCGGTCACCCGATGACCGGTGGGCTCTTACCCCACCTTTTCACCCTTACTCCTAAAGGGAGCGGTATGTTTCTGTGGCACTCTCCCGAGGCTCGCGCCTGCTGGATGTTATCCAGCGCTTCGCCCTATGGAGCCCGGACTTTCCTCATTCCTATGCGGAACGCGGCCATCTGGAATACTCGGATATCTTGTACTAATTCTGTTTTAAAGATATCATCATCATGGACTTTATGCAACCCAGCCGTCCGAAAGATATTTAGGGAGGTTTAGAGAGGTATAGAATGGAAACACAATTTTCCCCTATGCAGGGATACGAGAAATTCAAGAAGAAAATACGAGCATTGATCGATATTGATTTAGATGCCTATAAATATCAAATACATAGGCGGGCTCACATGCTAATGCAGCGTTGGAAATGCGCAAACTATGATGAATACTATGAGATGCTAAGAAAAGATCCTGAAAAACGCAAGGAATTCCTTGATTATCTTGCAATTAACGTTTCAGAGTTCTTTAGAAACCCTTCCATATGGCGGTCCCTACGAGACAAAGTTTTGCCAGACATTATAAAAGACAGGGGTAAAAGAATAAAGATGTGGAGTGCTGGTTCAGCCACCGGCGAAGAAGCATATTCCTTGGCAATACTAGCTTGCGAACTAAACTTGCTATGCCCTCCTTTTATCGAAGCTTGGGATATAGATGAAGAAGCAACAAATATAGCTTTGAAAGGAGTCTATCACCAGCGACAAATTACAAATGTCCCCAAGGAATGGTTAGAAAAATACTTCACTAAAGTTCAGGATGAACACATTAGAGTAAAAGATGAAATTAAAAGGCGCGTGCAATTTAAGATAGTTAATTTATTAAGTACGCCATTTCCACAAAATTTATATGATCTAATACTATGTCGCAACGTCATGATATACTTTTCCTCAGAAACGAAAAAAGAACTTTATCCGAAGTTTATTCAGGCTCTAAGACCCGGTGGTGTTTTGATGGTAGGTGCTACTGAACATATATACAATTACCGGGATCTAGGATTAGAGCCCCTTGGTCAATTTTTGTACAAAAAGTTAGTATAGTTCGCAAAATCCTAATCATTAACTCTTTGTCTGTTTTCTTTCCCCGCAATGAAATTGACCGATATAAACACCCCTTCCCATGGAACTCTAGCAATAGCATCGCAGATTCCATGGGAAAGGTTCATGCTATTTGCCCTTAAGCCTAGATGCACGTACAGAAACAGCAATATTTATTTG